>SLDF01000144.1 GCA_007125435.1 Saprospiraceae bacterium | reverse complement strand
GCTACGTGACTGATGAACAAGGAAGTATAAATCAAAATTATCAAGCAGCACATTCTAAAATGTTGCGTTCCAGCCGCTGAAGGGGTTTTTAGAGGTAGCCTCAAACCCTGTGAATCCTGATTACAAGGCAGAAAAAAAGAAAAATCAAGCCTATGTGCAAAATAACTGATCATATTTTCAATAATGCGACGTCGGTTGCTTGGAGCTTAAAGCTTGGAGCTTGAGGCTTGAGGCTTGAGGCTTGAGGCTTGAAGATAACTGATAGCTTTCAAGTTTCATTTGCATTAGAGTACTTAATAATCAAAATACTAATAACCCCAAAAATGAAGCGCTGCTATAAACGCTAGCGCCAGCGAACTTATCCCAGATCTGACACTCTACGCAATTAAGATGTCACTACCCTCTAGCTTGGCACTAAATCTAGCCCAAATTATGCAGAGATATGTTCATTAAAGAAAACGTGCGAAATGGTTATTCTTCGTCTTTAGAGTCGTTTTTAAGGTATTCGTCTGTAAAGTGCTTTCTTCGCTTTGGTTGAGCAAACTTTTCGGCGTTATAGGCTTTGGATTGTCCTTTGGGGATAGATAGAGATTGCCAATGATCTGCAGTGAGCATTTTGCCGAGGTAGACGATCTGACCAACGTGATAAGCATAGTGCGCCAATTGTCTATTGATGGCCTCAATGACGGTATGGCCTTGATTACGCATGAAGACTTCTCGAGTAAGATCTCCACCGGAGAGTTGATCTAGCGCACCGAACAGACAGTTCCAACCTTCATTCCATAGGGACATCATGTCCTCTCTGCTATTGATGTCATTGTAAAACTCAGCATCTCTCTCACGCCATTCTTTTTCGCCATCAGCGGTCAGGAAGTCCGTCCACCGCGACATCATATTACCCCATAAATGCTTGACAATGGTCGACATGCTGTTGCTATCTCCATTGTATTGATAATGCAACTGTTCATCATTGACCTGATCAAATGTCTTCTCACCCAGGACCTTATAATACCTGAAAAGTTGCTTGACGCTATGTAAATATTCACTTGTCATGATTTGAGTGTTTAGCGGTAGTTAAGAGTTCAGCTTAAAAATAATAAAACTTAGGTAGCTTTTAACTTCCGGGCCGTCACATATTCTAAAGACACTAAGAAAAAGACCAGCGCTATCTCCAGCGCAAAATATAAAAGCCCCAAAGTCGTAACGGTCTCATAGTTCAAGAGTATGACACCGATTGTGATGATGCAATAGGTCAAGTTTCCCGTAATGATCACATAGATAAAAGGTATCCACCTTTCTCTTAGTAGCAAGGCACATAGAGTAGAGTACGCCAATAGACAGAGAGCTAACCCCCCCAAAAGTGTAAGCGTAGGTTTAGTCATACCAATATATGCGTTAAATGTCCGAAGGACTAACAACACTAGCAGAGAGGTAGACAAAGCACCTATGGCATCAACCACAAAAAGCGACCTTGGCTGACCAGCGAAGTACATGGCGACATGATTGACCTTTTTCTTCATTTTGGTTATGTCTGGATCACAACAAAAATACATTTTGTATTTTTATTTCTCTAACACAAATTAACCGGCATAGCTTTATTGACGAATATGAAGTACGGTAGAGACAATAACACATTCCCAAGGCACAGGGTACCCATTGTAAGGGAAGAAGAACTGAGTGCTGACCAACGACGAAAACTTGAGAGTTTAATCAATTATTGGACAAAATATGCTACTGTTGTCTTAAGAGGAGGTTTTTGGATTGTATTTACTGCTGCCTTTTTAGCTGTTCTTTTTTCTTGCTTGATTTACCAATGGGACTCTTATTATACAGACTTGGTGTTAGTTCTATATTTCATAGTTATTGCCTATGATATAATACTTTACTGGAGGAGTGCAGAAGCAGAAGAAGATCTTATTTTAATGATTCATACACATATTGAGAAACAAAAACAAATTTACTTCGAAGACAAGGAGAAGGTGCCTTTTGCCATTCCAATTTCCGCGCTGTTCTGCTTACTTTCAGTAGGTTTGATAAAAAGTTTTGAGTTGGAAGTTTGGGACTATGTTTTTTGTGTATTGTTTCCGATCACTACTCTGGCATTGATACAGTTGATTCTCTACATGAGAAAAAAAAGGATTGTAGATATGATAACCACATTTGAAGATGTGCTAAGGCCATTCAATAGTTCATGACAAGGCTAATCGATTGACCCTTCAATAAAACTTGAAAGGGAAAAAATTAACTCAAAATAACCCGTAGCACGCAACTCGTAACCCGTAACACGTAACTTCGTGAGGAATTGAACCCGTTTTATGCATTAGAAAATGTCGTCTTTTCTAGTTGTGCATCAGCGCTGTGAAGTGGGTGGCGAAGCGAATGCGAAGCCAGACTCGATGTAGCCTTAGCGAAATCGAGGCCGAGCGAATAGCGAGCCCCGAAACATAGCGACCCGAGGACGTCAGGACGAGGGTGATGCCCAAAGCGAGAAAATGAAATACACCCATCTCCTTCGTCGATTTGTACCCTCATTTCGAAAATCTATTGCATAGTCCGGGTTTAAGTAAATTATATCCGTTATTTTTGCCGATGATACAATACATGCAATGCGTAATAAGACTCTGACGGCTATATTTGCTTTATTTTTAGGGATATTCGGTGTACATCGATTTTATCTGGGTCAGGTTGGTCTAGGTGTTCTATATCTTTTGTTTTTCTGGACGTCTATTCCGTTTTGGCTAGGTATAATTGATGCGCTGGTGTTTTTTGGGATGAGTGAAGAGGAGTTTGATGTGCGCTATAATAATATCAGAGGTAGTCACTACCACCGATCTTATTCGCCAAATCAAAGGCAAAGACCGGGGCATCAGCGATATGACAAGGATGTAGACCCAAACCAATATAAAACCCATGAAACCTCAGAAAGACGTCAGCAATCTACCATAAATCGCCCTCCACGTCCGGCTGGAAAAACCCGACGCTCGTCAACTGTGAAGCCCTCCAATAGCGATGACAAGAAAGAGGGTATCAAGTACTTCAAGGCATTCAACTACGATGAGGCCATAAAGCACTTTGAAAAAGCACTAGAGATCGACCCCAATGATATAGCTGTTCACTTCAATCTGGGATGTGCATGCTCGCTGACTGAGCAGAAGGAAAAAGCTTTTGTTCATATCCACAAAGCTGTAGAACTGGGATTCAATGACTATGAAAGAATCCATACGCACGAATCTCTGGCATTCATGAGGATACAGCCGGAGTATGTAGCGTTCAAAGATGCAGACTATAAGACTCTACCTGAAATGGTTCAAAAAGAAAAGGCCACACCATCTGATGATGAGACGATAGCTCCTGACCATATCTCACCACCTTTACTCGATACTGCTCAGGAAGACACCATTCTCAAAGAGATCAAAAGGCTGGAAAACCTAAAGGAACTGGGCGTGCTCAATGATGAAGAGTTCCAGGAGCAAAAGGCCAAAATAGAGCGACCAAGATAACAAGGTGGCTAATGCTAAATCGCAGTAATCCGACACAATTATTCCAAAGTGATTTGATTATATATAAAATATAATTGTCATTTGTTATAAAAATGGCTGAATAGAGATATATTTGTCATGAAGTGGGGATAAACCCGGATTATGCATTAGAAAATCTATTACGAATTTCCAATGCACAATCCGGGTTAAAACAAGGGAGGTATGGCAAAAGGTTAATTTATTTTAACGTTTTCTGTCCAAACGAAATGTGATTGTAACCGTTTTAGTAATAAATTATAGATGATAGCCCGTGAACTCATATCGACCACCATATTGCCGTTGAAAACTTCAACGACAGGTCTTGATGCGCTAGAGTCAATGCATGACTATAGTGTGAGACACTTGCCAATAGTGAACAACACACAGCTACTGGGCGTCATATCAGAAGACGATATCCTGGATTATGACGAGGCCGACCCACTAGGTAGTTATCAACTGAGTCTTACTAAGCCATACGCTAAAGAAAATGATCACATCTTCGAGGTCTTGCACCTCATGTCCAATTTTAATCTAACCATAATACCGGTTGTAGACAATGCCAATGATTATCTGGGCTGTATTGCCCAGGAAGATCTCATCATGTACTTTGCGAAGAGCTTTTCTTTTTCTGAGCCGGGGAGTATCATCGTACTTGAAATGAATGAAAGGGATTACTCCTTATCAGAAATAGCGAGAATAGTAGAGTCAGAGAATACCAGAGTGCTGAGTACATTTGTGACTTCTGATCCGGAAATCGGAAAAATATATATCACTATCAAACTCAACCGCCAAGATGTAAGAGCCATCATTGCTACATTTGATCGGTATGAATATGTGGTATTGGCTACTTACACAGAGAAAGACTTTGAGGACTCACTCAAGGAGCGGTATGATTTACTCATGGCCTATCTGAATATATAACAACAGGAACGCATCAAATTTGCCACTTACAACTGCTGAGACTTATTGAGGCAGAGGCTTGTTTTTGAGTCTCGGATTCTTTTGCTTATCGCAGGCTCCATCACATCTCCCATACAAGTTTAATGAATGGTGTGTCACTTCAAACTTAAGGATATCTCCCATAGTGTCTTTGATCTGCTGTAGCCTGGGGTCACAAAACTCTTTGACATCTCCACAGTCGACACAGATGAGATGGTCGTGCTGTTTGTAGCCGTAAGACTTTTCGTATTGGGCGAGGTTTTTACCAAATTGATGCTTTTTGACAAGGTCACAATTGACTAATAGCTCCAGAGTATTGTATACAGTAGCTCGACTGACTCTGTAGTTCTTATTCTTCATGTGAATGTACAGTGCTTCAGCGTCAAAGTGATCTGTTCTCTTATATATTTCTTCTAGGATAGCGTAGCGTTCAGGGGTCTTCCTAAGGTTATTTTTCTCCAGATAAATGGTAAAAATGCTTCTTACTTCTTCTATAATGTCCATACCTATATCTTATGTCTGTAAATATAACAAAACACTAGATATAAAGGTCACAATTTTGACTTGAATTACTCCAGACGGCTGACAGCGGATATACCATCAAGCATTTTGAGTCCCATGATGGCTTGATTAAGCTGGTGTGTATTCTTGACGATGAGGCTAATGCGCCCTTCAAAATAGCCTTCTTTTCCTTCAATGAAAAAAGAGCGAATATTAAGACCGAGGGAGGAGGATATTTTATTGGTCAGTCTTTCAATGACACCGGGTCCACTATCCACGCCTATGATGACGAGGTCCACGATAAAGTCATTTCCTGAAATCTGTGACCATTCTGCTTTCATTATTCTATAGCCGTAGTTAGCCATCATATTGGTGGCATTGGGACAGGTTGTTCTATGGATTTTGACACCTGCACTGGTGGTGATAAAGGCAAAAATATCGTCACCTTGCACGGGGTTGCAGCATGAGGAAAGGCTGTAATTGTACTGATCGCCGGGCTCACCATTGATCAGAATCGAGGACTTTTTGAGTGAGGAAACCGCTTTAGTTTCGGCCTTCTCATTGGGCTTATTGACTATGGGCTTATCTTCCTTAATAAGTTGTAGCTTACCATTTTCAGTAGTAAATCGCTTCATCTCTGTGCCGAGATTGATAGCCTCCGTGGCTACGGCAATATAGAGTTCATGTCGACTTTTGAAGTTAAGCACCTTGGCCATGTAGTCCACATTATCCTCAAAGTTAATCTTGAGATGGGAAAACTTACGCACCAGAGCCTCCTTGCCAAACTCCCCTTTCTTCTTGTGTTCTTCCTTGAGTGCTGATCTGATTTTTGACTTAGCTTTACTGGTCACCACCATTTTAAGCCAATCTTCATTGGGCTTTTGATTTTTATTGGTCGTGATAGTGACCTGATCTCCATTATCCAAGATGTGACCCATGGGTACCAACTTATTGTTGACCTTAAGTGCCGAACAATGGTAGCCTAAGTCGGTGTGGATGTGAAAGGCAAAGTCAAGTGCTGTAGCGCCTTTAGGCAAAATTTTCATATCGCCATTAGGTGTGTATACGTATACCTCTTCTTTGAACAGGTTTGTCTTAAAGTCGCTGACAAAGTCCAGGGCATCACGGTCCGGGTCATCGAGTATTTCTCTGATACTATCCAACCAGTTATCATAGACATCCTGCCCTGTTTGTTTGACACCTTTGTACTTCCAGTGTGCGGCAAAACCTCTCTCGGCGATTTCGTCCATTCGTTCACTTCGGATCTGTACCTCGACATACCGCCCTTCAGGGCCAATGACTGTTGTATGCAGAGATTCGTACCCGTTGGACTTAGGTGTCGTCACCCAGTCTTTAAGGCGCTCCGGGATGGGTCTGTATACATCGGTGATATAAGAATAGATTTGCCAGCAAGCTGATTTTTCTTGTTTGGCCGGCACATCGATGATGACTCTGATGGCGAACAGATCATATATTTCTTCAAAAGGTACGTTTTTGGTCTTGATCTTATTCATAATCGAATAAATCGACTTGATCCGCCCTTGTATACGGTATGGAATATCTAAAGCCTCCAATTCTTTATCGATCGGCTCAATGAACTTCTTGATGTAAGCACTCCTTTCTCTTTTTGTGGCTTTCAGCTTTTTGGCTACCCCTTGATAGGCTTCAGGCTCCGTTATCTTCATGCAAAGGTCCTGAAGCTCGGTCTTTAAATTATAAAGGCCTAATCGGTGTGCAAGAGGAGCGTATATATAACTTGTCTCAGCTGCAATTTTCAATTGTTTGTGACGAGGCATGGAGCCGAGTGTCCTCATATTGTGAAGGCGGTCAGCCATTTTGATAAGGACCACTCTGACATCCTCTACAAGTGTGGATAAAACCTTCTTAAAGTTTTCTGCCTGGCTGATCTGGACATCATAGCTGGAGTCAAGCTTTGTCAAGCCATCGACGATTTTGCTTATTTTGGGGCCAAATTGTTTTTCAATGTCAGACAGGCTTACAGCGGTATCTTCTACGACATCATGGAGAAGAGCAGAAACGGCGGCTGTAGGCCCCAGTCCAATTTCTTCAACACATATTCTTGCAACTTCAATTGGGTGTAGAATATAAGGCTCTCCGGACTTTCTTCTTTGTTGACTATGCGCTTCGACAGCCAATTCATAGGCCTTGCGTATATTGACGCGGTCATCAGGCTCCATAAGATTCCTAAGGCTTTTCAACAGGTTTCTGTAGGCCCTTTGAATCATCAGCTTTTCATCGTCTATTGCCTTTGTCTTTTCTGACATATCTGCTTGATGTCTTCTCAAATATCAAATATTAAACATTAAATAACAAAAACCAAGCCATAAGCGTTTCAGCGTTCTTTTTTTTATCAAAAGTGGACAGTGTCTTAGCGTTTTCTAATAAAACACACAGTAGATATAGGTGCTTCGCTATATGTCACTATTGCTCCCATCTTGCATCAGCGCTGTGAAGTGGTGGCGTAGCGGATGCGAAGCCAGACTCGATGAAACGAAGTGGAATCGAGGCCGAACGAATAGTGAGCCACGTAACATAGCGACCCGAGGACAAAAGGACGAGGGTGATGCCCAAAAAGACAAAAAGAAAAGTACCCATTAGGATAGCGTAAAAAAAGATCGCTAAAAATTTCACTCTCAAAACAATAGATGTATATTTGCACCGCTTTAAAATAAGCTAAGCGGGTGTGGCGAAATTGGTAGACGCACTAGACTTAGGATCTAGCGCCGCGAGGCATGGGGGTTCGAGTCCCTCCACCCGCACAGTATGAAAGAGAAGTTGGACATCCGGCTTCTCTTTTTTTTACCCAACTTTATTCTTACCTTTGCGGTCATTTTTCAAGGCGTCTAGACGTGGTAGAAGGATAAATTTGATAAAAGAGAGCGAGATCTCAGTACATAACCATATTAATAATTTCAGATGGATATACAATTGCAAAAAGTAGGCGATGTCATCGGGAGGATCACACTGACATTGACCAAGAAAGATATTGACCCTGCTTATAACAAGGAAATAAATAAGATTCGAAAAGAAGCGACTTTCAAAGGATTTAGACCCGGGAAAGTGCCCACTAGTGTGGTCAAAAAAATGTATGGTCAGGGCATTTTTATTGATGTGCTTCAAAAGAGAATTCAGCAAGAGATCTGGACTTTTTTGCAAAATGAGAGTCAAAGGTTTATAGGGTACCCCCTCAGTGCTGAGGATCAAGAGCTACTAGATGGATCAAGTCTTAGCAAAGAAGAATTTACATTTCACTTTGATATCGGTATTGCTCCGGAGTTCGAAATAAAAGGCCTGGATAAAGATACCAAAATAACAAAATACAAGGTAACTGCTGACGAAGAAGCGGTAAATGAGCAGTATGAAAAGCTGTTAAAATCAAATAAGAAAGAAGTTTACCCTGAGGAAGATATACAAGAGAATGACGTGGTCGCTATAGAGGCAGAAGAAATAATCAACGGTGATAATGATGGTAGGCAGCCTCATATTACATCCTTTTCGATAGCAGTCGACACTATAAAGTCAGAGGAGATAAAGTCTAATATTTTAGGTAAGGCTCTGGGGCACACTTTCGAATTTGATATCTATGAATTAGAAAATGTCGATAAACCCTTTGTTTACAAGCACTTTTTAAAGGTTGATGAAAAGAAGGCAGAAAACATCGGCAACCTGTTCGAAGGAGAAATCGTTGAAATTAACCGTCAGGAGGAAGGAGAAATCGACGAAGCGTTTTTCAAAAATGTATTTGGAGAAGACGCCAACATCACCAATGAAGAAGAGGCTAAAGCAGAGATAAAAAAGCTGATTGAAGAGGCTTACGAGAAAAGAATAGAGTCATTAGCCTTTTTATTTATTTATGATATCCTCGCTACCGAAAACACGTTTGCTATACCGGAAGAATTTTTATTGAGAGTCAGAAAGGCTAATCAGCAAGAAGATGGTAAAGCTGTCACTGACCTGGATTCGGAAGAACAAGAACAATTCTTCAAAGGTATAAGATGGTCTATGATGAGGGATAAGCTGATCAAGGACAACAAGATTGAAATTACTGATGAGGACATGCTAGAGGCAGCCAAAAACAAAGTGAAAGGTCTTATGCAAGGCTACCCCATGGAAGATGATTTTCTGACTGACATGGCGAAGAGGTTGCTTTCTAATGAGAAGACAGCAGAGGAATTAGAGGGGGATGTGCTTAACGAAAAAGTTTTTGACTTGATCCTTGGTATGGTTACCCTCGAAGAAAAAACGGTCACTATTGAAGAGTTTAATAAAATAGAGCAGGAGAATTTCGAGAGTCGAAAAAGTGCTGTAAGTCATTTAGATGAGGAAGAATAGTGGTGTCAACAAGGTGGGCTAGTTCTAATTAGCTATTAAGATATACGCTTCTAATCTAGTCTTTCAGGCCAAAACACGCTACGCTTCTACCTACTTGATGGATTGTTAGAAGAGGTGTAAACAAATCAAGGTCAAATTGCATTTAATTAGCCAACATTAAAGACAGAAAAAATGATACCAAAAAACGAATTCAGAAAGTATGCTGTGAAGCATAGAGGCATGAACAGTATGCATTTAGATAAATATATGGAGCAGGTATCTGTTCCGGACATCAATGGTTTTACGCCACAGGTCATAGAAGAGCGTCAACTCAATATTGTGGGGATGGATGTATTTTCGAGATTGATGATGGATCGAATCATCTTCATGGGCGTACCTGTCAATGATTATGTTGCCAATGTCATACAAGCACAGCTTTTGTTTTTAGAGTCAACTGACCCCAAGAGAGATGTGCAGATGTTTATCAATAGTCCCGGAGGTTCTGTCATAGCTGGTTTAGGTATATATGATACCATGCAATATATAGCCCCGGACGTAGCAACTATATGCACTGGTATGGCGGCATCAATGGGTGCAGTATTACTAGCTGCCGGAACAAAAGGTAAGCGTACGAGTTTGCCGCACAGTAGGGTGATGATTCACCAACCTTTAGGAGGTATGCAAGGTCAGGTGTCCGACATGGAGATATCATACAAGTTGATCAAGCAAATGCAAAAAGAACTTTATGATATTTTAGCCAAGCACACCGGACAAGACTACGAAACCATTGAAAAGGACTGCGATAGAGACAATTGGATGACCGGGAAAGAAGCGCAGGAGTACGGACTAGTAGACGAAGTACTAGACAAAGACAGCCCTAAAAAGCAGTTGACCAACTCTTAATAAATAAGCGTAGCAAGACCTTAAAGTACATTTAAGGGATAGATCTTTTTCATGATATTTTAGAAGAAAGCCGGACAGTTGTATGACTGTTCGGCTTCAATGCATTAAAAAACGTATTTTTGAGCAGGCAAACAATAGTATTAAATTGCACCCGTTACGGGTCTTGAAAGCCTGGCATATTTTAAGAGAAAAATTTAAGTTATGAAGGATAAAAAAGGTAATAACGGAATGAAATGTTCTTTCTGTGGTAGAGACAAATCAGAGGCGCTGATGCTTATTGCCGGTATAAATGGTCATATCTGTGAAGTTTGTGTAGAGCAAGCTTACGAAATCGTAAAAGAAGAGTTGACCAATCAGATGACCACAAGTGACAAAACCAAAGTCAGTCTACCGGAAGGCATTACACCTGTGAAGATCAAAGAATACCTCGATGAATATGTCATAGGACAGGAAGCTGCCAAAAAAGTCATGGCAGTAGCCGTCTACAACCACTATAAAAGGCTGAATGCCCCCCAATCTGCAGATATCGAAATTGAGAAATCAAACGTCATATTGACGGGTAATACCGGTACCGGAAAGACGCTGATCGCTAAATGTATTGCCAAGTTACTCAATGTGCCATTCGCTATAGTTGACGCTACAGTTTTTACAGAAGCCGGCTATGTCGGTGAGGATGTAGAAAGTATATTATCCAGACTGCTTCAGGTATGTGACTATGATGTGTCAGCAGCAGAGAAAGGCATTGTGTATATCGACGAGATAGATAAGGTAGCCAGAAAATCTGATAACCCATCTATCACCAGAGACGTATCCGGAGAAGGCGTACAACAAGCACTACTAAAAATGCTGGAAGGCACAGAGGTCAATGTACCTCCTCATGGAGGACGTAAGCATCCTGAACAAAAATTAATAAAGGTTAACACCCAAAATATACTTTTTGTATGCGGTGGAGCATTTGACGGATTGGAAAAAACCATTGCTAGGCGACTAAATACGCAGGTCATAGGATACAACAATGCAGAAAAACAGAAAATCGAAGACGATAATCTGTTAAAGTACGTCATACATCAGGACTTAAAGACTTTTGGGCTTATTCCTGAGCTCCTTGGACGATTACCGGTACTTACTTACCTAAATCCATTGGAGCAGTCCACACTCGAGCGAATACTTACTGAGCCTAAAAACGCCATACTCAAGCAGTATACCAAGTTGTTCGAATTGGAAGATGTCGAACTAAAGTTTACTAAAGACGCCATAGCCTTTATTGCTGAAAAAGCCATGGACTATAAACTGGGCGCTCGTGGTCTCAGATCCATTTGCGAGGCGATATTGACCGATGCCATGTTTGAATTGCCTTCGAAGAAAGATTTAAAAGTATTTGAAGTCAATAAGCGCTATGCCAAGGAGAAGCTCGAAAAGTCAAATCTTGGCTTTCTCAAGGTGGCATAAATGAGATACACCACTTAAATACTTGACTTTATGCGGTATTTTGTTCGATTGGCTTATAAGGGCACTTCGTATATGGGCTGGCAAAAGCAACCCGGACAAATGACCGTTCAACAGACCATCGAAGATCATCTCAGTAAAATACTGGCTCAAAATATTGAGGTCGTAGGCTGTGGTAGAACAGACTCCGGTGTTCATGCGCTGGATTATGTATTGCACTTTGACCTGGATGGTGAGCTGCCGGGCAACTTTATTTACCGCATCAACAGACTGCTGCCCGATGATATTGCTTTTCATCATATACAGCAAGTGGACCGTGACGCCCATGCCAGATTTGACGCAACTTCCAGATCATATGTCTACAGGCTTGGCCTGTCGAAGGACCCTTTTGCCGCTGCACTCCGATGGGAATATCCTTATGAAAAAGCAACCCATTGGGATCTGGTTCAAGAGGCTGCTGATTTGATTGCGAAATACGATTCTTTCTATCCGTTTTGTAAGTCCAATACAGATGTCAAAACCATGAAGTGTGAGATAAAACATTCATCCTGGACTTTTAATGAAAAAAATAAAGAATGGGTGTACCGTATAGAGGCCAACCGATTTTTACGAGGCATGATCAGGTTGATTGTAGGTATGTGTGTAAATGTAGGGCGAAACAAGCTATCACTGGCCGATGTACAAAAAGCTTTAGAGAACCAAACCAGATTGTCAATGCCACTAAGTGCGCCGGCTCATGGATTATTTCTGAATAATATCAAATATTCTTATTTTTGACCCATGGCATCTGAAGAATCCAATAATGAAAACCACGACAACGCCTCTGTATCCGAGAAGGTAAACCTGGCATTGTCAAGTATCTTCTCCTATTTAAAGGACCTAACCAGCCTTGATAGTGATAAGGCTGACCCCATGAACTCCATTCGCGACATTGAGAAGAGTGTAGTTTTTAGGGGATCGACCATATGGATCCTCATGTTTTCTATTTTAGTAGCATCACTCGGCTTGAATGTCAACTCCACAGCGGTCGTGATTGGTGCCATGTTAATATCTCCGCTCTTAGGTCCTATTATGGGTATTGGCCTGGGTATAGGTATCAACAGTTTCGAGCTGATAAAAAAGTCTCTGCTCAACCTCTTAGTGATGGTTAC
Source organism: Saprospiraceae bacterium (assembly GCA_007125435.1). Classification (GTDB taxonomy): domain Bacteria; phylum Bacteroidota; class Bacteroidia; order Chitinophagales; family Saprospiraceae; genus SLDF01. The sequence continues at coordinate 10,568 of SLDF01000144.1, read as the reverse complement.
CATCTCTATACTGACGTCTGCAATATACTTCATGATCAGCCCACTCAAAGAGGTTCAGTCAGAACTTCTAGCCAGAACTCAGCCGGCAATTTGGGATGTCGGCATTGCTTTTTTCGGTGGACTGGCTGGTATTGTCGCCTTTTCAATTAAGGACCGGAGTAACGTAATCCCGGGCGTTGCGATTGCTACAGCACTTATGCCTCCCTTATGCACAGCCGGATATGGCCTGGGCACCTTACAGTTCAATTACTTTATTGGTGCCTTTTACTTGTTTTTTATCAATAGCGTATTTATCTGTCTGGCTACTTTCCTGATCGTAAGATATCTGAATTTTCCGACAAAAGAGTTTTTGGATAAGCGAAGAGAAAAGCGTGTAAAAAGGTATATCTCCTTTGTTGTCATTGCTACTATTTTACCAAGTATTTATCTTGCTTACGACATAGTCAGCAAAAGTATTTTCACAAGAAATGCTAAGGCCTTTGTTGAACAGTATTTCGACTTTGACAAGACCAGGGTTCTATCCCCCACTTTTGAATACAAGGCAAGAGACTCTTCAGTTATCGATGTTACTTTGATTGGTCAGTATGTTGATGAAGAACTCATTAATTTCATTAGAGGTAAAATGCCCGAAAGTGGTCTTAGTAAAACCAAGCTCATCATTCACCAGGGCGGTACAGCTGAAGCCGATATTGAGAAAAACATCATGCAAAACATCAACCAATCGCTAAAGTCCGGTATCATCGAAGACCTCTATGTCAAAAAAGAAGAAGAAATATCAAGTCTTAGAGTCGAGAAAGAACTGCTGGAAAAAGAGTTTGGCATCTATAAGACCTTGAATGAGAATGTTGAAGATATATCCAGGGAGATAGAAGTACAATACCCAGGCGTCATATCTTTCGCTATAAATAAAAACATCCAATCCAGGGTGCAGGATCAACGGCTCGATACGGTCATCAACGTCCTTGTAAAAATAGATAGGTCTACATTTCGAAACCGCCCAATGTTCGAAGAATGGGTCAGAGTGAGAACCAAGGAGCCCGATATTGAGTTTATCTACTACTAATTTCAATAGTATTGGTAAACAAGCACTGTGTCGCAAACATTATCAAAAAAATGCCGGTTTTCCATCGATGACAAAGTATATCATTTAGCCATAGCTGATAGTATTGAGGACGTATCGTCTGATTGGCCGGTTCACGTTAAGAACCCTTTCTTATCGCCTGATTACTTGCGCTGTGTTGAGTCAGCTCCGCCATACAATATGGCCTTTGCATACGCTATAGTGTTTCGCGACGATATTCCTCAGGTCATATATTATTTTCAAGCTGTCCACTTCAATGCAGCTAAAAGCCTTAGTCCACAACTTTCAGAAGCTAAAAGCAAAAGGTCTTTTTCCACATATTTCAAACAGAAAGTAAAGCACGCCATAGCCCGCAATATCGACTTTTTGACCATGGTCAATGGCAACCTTCTTCTCACCGGTGAAAACGGTTTCGAATCTTTAATGACATGTTCCAATGAACACCTTGAACAAATCCATGCTGCCGTCTTTGAAAAAGCCGAAAGCTATCTCGAATCTGTTCTCCATCGACAAGTATCAGTATTGCTGATCAAGGAAAATTACAGTCAAAATCGACTCCTCAAGCTTTCCAAAAAGGAATTTGGCCTCTACGAATTTTGCATTGAGCCTAATTTTAGTTTTAATGTTCCACCTGAATGGACTAGCCTTGATGATTATAAGCAATCACTTCGAGCCAAATACAGAATTAGAGCCAATAGAGCAGAAAAGAAGAAGCGCCCGATATACTCACAGGAGCTCAATGCAGATGATATCCTGAGGCATAAAGAGAGACTTTATGACCTCTACCTGTCCATAGCAGACAATGCCGGCTTCAATATGGCTGTCATTCACAAAGACTATCTCCACCTTCTCAAAGCAGACTGGGGCCAGCAATTTAGACTTATTGCCTTCATGGACAATGATCAGGTCATTGGGTTTTATTCCTATTTCCTGTTTGAAGACAAGCTTGTCGCACACTTCGTAGGTTTTGAAAAGTCTCTTGTCGTCCGCCATCAACTGTATCTCAATATGCTCTTGGAATTGATCGATACGGCTATAACGCACAAAGTTTCCAGGATAAATCTCGGTAGAACAGCCAATGAAATTAAAAGCTCCGTCGGTGCCGTACCTACGCAGATGTATTGCTACATCAAGCACAAAAAATCGACCTTTCAAAAAATAGTGCCCGGCCTGATAGATTACCTACAGCCTCAGGACGAGTGGCAATTAAGACATCCATTCAAAAAGCAATAAGATTAACAGGCCTTGTTGGATTAGTTGCCGATTTTACTGTGTTTTATTGTTTTGGGCATCACCCTGCGGGTCGCTACGTTTCGTGGCTCACTATTCGTTCGGCCTCGATTCCGCTATCGCTTCACCGAGTCTGGCTTCGCATTCGCTACGCCACCACTGCACATCGCTGATGCAATACCCCATTTGAAAAAATCTTCTTCTATGGGTTAAACCCGAATTATGCATTAGAAAATCTATTACGGCTTAAAATGGCTTCAAAATAAGTCGCTTTGCTTGGTTTTGTTCATTCGCCGTAGGGGTGACTATGGCTCATTCACAAAATCACTTATTTTTTCACCATTTTAACCCTCATTACGAATTTCCAATCCATAATTCGGGTTAAAACAACTTTTGAATATTTTCAGGTGGACGACCTACGACCGCTTGGTCGCCTTTTATGACAATGGGCCTTTCTATTAGCTTTGGATGTTTTACCATTGCCTCAATCCATTCATCTTCTGTCAGACTTTTTCCTTTGTACTCTTCCTTGAATACGGCTTCCGTTTTACGGATCAGTTGCTCAGCAGGTATATTCAGTTTTTGCAACAGGCCTTTAATCTCTGATTGGTCTGGGCTGTCATTGAGGTATTCTCTGATATCATATGATACGCCTTTACTGTCTAATAGAGCGCAGGCTTCTCTGCTCTTTCTGCATCTTGGATTGTGATAAACTTCGATCATGTTCAACTTTTTATGTCTGTTCTTTGTCCTTATACAAGCAAATATGAGCAATATGATCTGGAAAAACAAACCCACAATAGACCTGCTTAATGATCTGTCCAAACAAACAGCTGTAGAGCATCTTGGCATTTCTTTCACAGATGTAGGCGATGACTACCTCGAGGCTACTATGCCTGTAGACCATCGCACCATACAGCCGGCCGGTATTTTACATGGCGGTGCATCTGTTGTACTTGCAGAGACGCTTGGTAGTGTAGCATCTTCTCTATGTGTTGACGATTTTACAAAAGAACTCCCGGTAGGCATAGAGATCAATGCCAACCATGTCAAATCTGCCACCTCTGGGCTCGTAACAGGTAGAGCCTATCCCATAAAAATCGGAAATAGGCTTCACATCTGGAATATTGAAATCAAAGACAAGTCCAATGACCTCATCTGTGTCAGCAGGCTGACTACGACCATCATCCAGAGACGATAACCGAATGGTATTTTTATGTTTTATTTTTGCTAAATCAGCTAGTGCAACAAAATTCTGAAGTTTGTTCTCAATTTTAAGTAGTTTTGTAGGGTAAATAGACAACAACACACACCATGTATAGACTTTTCTTTTCTACAATGTTCATCATAGGTATGATGACATCATTAAGCGCTCAATTTGATTTCAATTTAGAATTACTCTCCAATAGAGACTACGCTCAAAACTGTAATGACATATGGGCGTGGACATCAGATGACAACATTTCTTATGCGATATTAGGCACGGTCACAGGTACAGCCATTCTAGATATCAGCGATATGGAAAACCCTATCGAGGTTCAGTTCATACCCGGTGCCCAATCCGTGTGGAGAGATATGAAAAGCTGGGGAGACTATGTATATGTCACAACTGACCAGGGAGAAGATGGCCTTTTGATTATTAATATGTCAGGCGCGCCTGATAGCATCACATGGGAATATTGGCAGCCTGAATTGGAAACAAATACCTCTACAGGCCAATTATTCAGATGCCACAACTTATACATTGACGAAAACGGTTATGCCTATTTAGCAGGCTGCAATATAAATGAAGGCGGGCCGCTCATATTTGATGTACATACCACCCCCGGCCAACCGGAATATCTCAGCGCTTCAGACCCTCGCTATTCACACGATGTTTATGTTCGAAATGACTTGATGTATAGCTCGGATATTCTCGATGGCATTTTTAGTGTCATTGATGTATCAGACAAAAGTGACCCTCGCACGATAGCGACACAACAAACGGGATTTAGATTCACACATAATGCCTGGTTGTCTGATGACAGTAATGTGCTTTTTACAACTGATGAAAGGCCTAATGCATTTGTCGAAGCCTACGACGTTTCTGACCTTGAAAATATAAGGTTTCTAGATGCCTACAGGCCTTTAGCCACTGAAGGGCAGGGTGTAATTCCTCATAATGTCCACGTCATTGATGACTACCTGGTGATTTCTTATTACACAGATGGCGTGAAAGTGGTAGATGCGTCTGATCCCACTAACCTTATAGAGGTTGGTTCATATGATACCTACCCTTTTCCTCCCGGTGGATTCAACGGTTGCTGGGGAGCATACCCCTGGTTGCCTTCAGGTGGTATACTGGCATCTGATATCAACTCAGGCCTCTATGTCCTGGAACCTACCTATGTCAGAGCAGCGCGAATAGAAGGCCAGGTAAGAGACGCCGATAATGGTCAGCAACTCGGCAGTGTTTTTGTAAACATTGAAAGTGAACAAGTCGCATTTACCAACTCTAACAACTCCGGTATCTACAAAACAGGTATAGGTACTCCGGGCACGTTTAATGTGACCTTCTCCAGACAAGGCTACCATACAGAAGAAATAGAAGTCAATTTTGTTAACGGTGAGACGCAGATCATTAATATTGATCTAAGACCTTTACAAAGATATAGCGTCATGGTCAATGTGGTCGATAGCGAGACGCAGAACGCCATCCCATTTCCATCGATTAAGTTCGATTCCGATAATTCGAGTGAGACCATCGAAGGAGATGAGCAAGGACAGATTATACTTGAAGCCTTTGAGGATGATTATAACATTATCATAGGTGCATGGGGCTATCAATACACCGTTATCAATGAGTCGCTTAATCAAAATCTCATGCTCACGATAGAGTTAAAGTCTGGCTATGAAGATCACTTTGTATTTGATTACGGCTGGACTGTAGACGGAGACGCAGAAATTGGCCACTGGGAAAGAGGTGTTCCCGAGGCGACTTTCTTAAACGGTATTATTGCCAACCCGGACAGTGCCTTTCCAGATGCTCTCGGTGAGAAGTGTTATGTGACAGGTGCTGAGGCTGGCTCTAGTGTTGGCGAGTTTGACCTGGATGACGGTTTTACGTTTTTACGGACGCCTCTGATGGACCTCAGCGAATACGAAAACCCCGTGCTCCAATACGCCAGATGGTTTTTCAATGGAGGAGGGTTTACACCCCTTGATGATACACTAGTTGTATACCTGGTCACCGAAGATGAAGAGATCGAATTAGAGCGTGTATGGGGCACTACTAACGGCTGGTCACTATCGCCGCAGTTCAAACTCCAGTCCTATGCCTGCTTAGAAGCACCTGTTCAAATCGTATTCGAGGCCAGCGACTTACCTGGATTTGGTCACATTGTCGAAGCTGCTATTGACTTTTTCTCTATCACAGATGAAGTACAGGTGTCCACTGAGGAAAAATACATCGTACAGCCAGAAATGGCAGTTTTCCCCAACCCTGTTTCAGGTGGAGAGTTCTACCTTAGACTATCCGGAGCAAACCATCTCATTGGCCAAAAAGGTCAAATTAAGATTACAGGGCTCAACGGCACAGTTATACATTTTGAAAATACAGATATCCTGCAGTCGGACATATTCATCCATAGTGGGCGAAGTCTCAAAGCCGGTATGTATTTCGTAGAGTTGCTGACTGACGATGGCACATCTTTCGTCAAGAAGCTCATGGTTGCTCAGGATTGATAATGCCTTGTTTCCATGGCTATAATATTAGGTTCATAGCGCACCAACTTTAAACCTTTTAGCATAAATTGTGCTTAATGTATAGGTTAATGTAAACATTGGCTGTTGTATAGATTCAATTAGACCAAATGCCAATACGCTACTATGGACATTACATCGAGGCGTCTCCGGACATCTGTATCTTATTTTATATCAGCATGGTTCTGTATTTCTACTTTCATGTCTTGCCAAAGTTCTTCTTCGGTGGACACTAAGCATATTGCTATCATCGACGCCATAGAAGACGCGACCATGTCAGAAGCAAGGAGAGGTTACATTGACGGTCTCGCTTCCAAGTCATTCTCTGAAGAAGAAGGCAATATAAAAATAACCGCTCGCAATGCTCAGGGAGATATTCCCACGCTGATGCAATCTCTACAATATTTTAAGTCACGGCAACCGGATATCATCGTCGCTAATTCTACTCTATCTATGATATCTTCAGTAAGATCCATAGATGACATCCCGATATGTATGATGGTAGGCCCTGAACCTTGGATGTCAGAGATCAGCTCCGGCCCTGATGATTTACCTGCCAACCTCTTTGGCGTATATGAAAATCTGGACTATGTGGATACATCTTTTCACATCATTACATCGCTTATGCCTGACTGCCGGCGCGTTGGCGTTATTTACAATCAGGCAGAAACGCAAAGTCTCAACGCCCTCAGTAGACTCAAGCAAATAGCTGCCGAAAATAATGTTGAGATCATCAATGCTCCAGTCACCAATTCCTCTGAAACTCAGCTCATCGTCAATTCATTGATCAATCGTAGAATTGATGCATTCTTTGCTATGCCGGACAATATCATTTTTTCGTCTTTCGAAGTCATTTTTAAAGCATGTGAAAGCAACAACATCCCTATATTTACAAGCGAAGCCGGATTGGTCAGCAGAGGTGCTGTTGCTGCTTATGGCGCTGATTTTTACCAATGGGGGTTTCAGGCAGGTGCCATCAGTGGTCAATGGCTATCAGAAGAACGCACCGATGACCTCCCCCCCCTTGAATTGGTCAAAGTCCGAAAAAAGGTCTATAACCCGGAGGCCTTTGATCGATATGGCTTTGAGCCGGATACGACTTTTTCAACCATAAAGCTATAGGCAAGTGTTTTACATCTCTTCCATCGTATTTGGTCTGGCTCTGGGTGCAATGTGTATTGGCCTCTTTATTTCTTTGAAGATCTTTAACTTTCCCGATATCACTACGGATGGTTCTTACACTTTGGGTGCGAGCATCACAGCTGTAGGCATAGTCCTGGGTTGGCCCTTGCCTGTGGTGTTTTTATGTGCTCTCGTGGCTGGCGGTATATCAGGTGTCATGACGGGACTTCTACACACCAAGCTAAAAATGAACAACTTACTGTCAGGTATCTTAGTCATGACGGGCTTATATTCTGTCAACCTTGCCATCCTTGGTAGGTCCAATGTGCCACTGTCATCAGATCATAAGACTATAGCTGATTATTTTACGTGGACAACGTCTCCTGTATGGAATGAATTCATAGCTCTGGCCATCATCATTATATTGTTAGCCTACTTGCTGTTTTGGTTGCTCAAGACAGATTTTGGATTGGCCATGCGGGCCACGGGCAGCCAGCCGTCTATGGCTATCATGAATGGTATATCAGTAAATAAATATACTGTACTTGGCCTGGCATTAGCTAACGGACTGGTAGCCGTTAGTGGCTTTCTCGTAGTTCAGCTACAGGGTTTTGCAGACATCAATATGGGTATTGGAATTGTGATCATAGGGCTTGGGTCTGTGATGATCGGCGAGACATTTTCTACTTTATTTGGTACGAAGTCAATCCTCATTCGATTGATGTGGGTCATTTTGGGGTCCATAGCCTTTAGAATGATTTTATCACTGGCGCTCACTCTAGGCATTGACCCTGTCTGGCTAAAGTTGATAACAGCCATCATGGTGATTGCTCTGGTCGGCTTACCGGTTGTAGCTTCACCCATCCGAAAATCACTAAAACAGCGTAAATGATTAATATACAGCAAGTATCTAAGTCATTTGATGTGTCAAGAGAGGAGAGCCTACCGGTCTTGAACAACCTGTCCCTGCAAATCAAGCATGGAGAATACCTGATCTTGATTGGCAGCAATGGCAGCGGTAAATCTACGCTGCTCAATCTCATTGCCGGTACACTATCACCGGACAACGGTAGTGTTGCCCTGGACAGTCAGGTGACCAGTGATATGGCAGAGTATCAGTTGGCATCACTGCTATCCAGAGTCTTTCAGGACCCCAAAGCCGGCACGGCATCAGACCTCACGATATTAGAAAACTTCAGGTTGGCCTATCTGCGTAGCAAACCCAAAAGGCTCCACCTTGGCATCAACCCAAGATTTAGGCAGCTTGTCAAAACACACCTAAGTGAACTCCAAATGGGACTCGAGCATCAGTTAAACAAGCCCGTCGGCCAATTGTCAGGTGGACAAAGACAAGCCCTCACCATCAGCATGTCTATGATTAATCCTCCCAGGTATTTACTTATGGACGAACCAACAGCAGCACTTGATCCTGAGACCGCCACTAAGGTGCTCAAGATCGCCGACCACTACATACACAAACATGACATCACGACCATACACATCACCCACAACCTCAAAGAGGCACTGGAGTATGGCAATAGACTGATACTACTCAAAAATGGATCGGTCGCAAAAGATTTAAACAATAAGCAAAAATCTTCATTGACATTAAAAGAAATGCTCGGCTGGTATCATCAGTAATTAAAAGGTGACATTGTACAGCAAATGATCGTAGCATTATACTACTAACTGTAAAAATTAACTTATTAACACTTAAAATATTATTTTATGGAAACAGACAAATTAGTTGCTCTCGCATTTGAATACGGTATTGAGATCACTATAGCATTAGTGACGTTGATCATTGGATGGATCATCATTAACATCATCGCCCGCGTCGTTGGAAATGTATTAAAGAAAAGAGACCTCGACCTCTCGCTTCAAAGATTCTTAGTCGGTATAGTCAAGGTGTCTCTCAGAGTTATGCTTATCATCAGCATTGCGGGTATGGTAGGCTTTAAGACCACATCGTTTATCGCTGTTCTGGGTGCCTTGTCTCTTGCCATTGGTCTCGCGCTGCAAGGTACGTTACAAAACTTCGCCGGCGGCGTCATCATTCTACTTCTTAAGCCATTTCAGACCGGAGACTTCATCGAAGCCAATGGTAGCATGGGCACTGTCGAAGCCGTATCTCTTTTCTTCACCACACTGATGACCACAGACAATAAGCAAATCCTAATCCCCAACGGACAGATCTCCAACACTAAGGTCACCAACTTTACTAAAAAAGATAGACGGCGTGTCGAGCTTGTCATTGGCATTTCTTACGGAGACGATGTTAAAAAAGCCCGTGACCTCGTCATCGATATGTTGAAGAGCGACGAGCGAGTTATCGCCGAGCCAGAGCCTACAGTCGCACTTTCATCGCTAGGCGACAATTCAGTAGACCTGACCATCCGTTTCTGGGCAAAAATTGAAGACTTCTGGCCCTTACACTTCGGCATGCAAGAGAAAATCTATGAAGAATTCCCTAAAAACGGTATCAACTTCCCATTCCCTCAGTTGGACGTACATATGATCGGAGAAAACAACGGATAGATCAGACCACATACAACAAGCCACATTCGTTTGTCGGATGTGGCTTTTTTTGTTTGGGCGTGTCCCACAATCCGCCAATCGCTAACCTGGTTTATGTATTGGATATGCGTAATGAGAGTTCGACTGGCAAAATAATAAGTGATTTCGTGAATGAGCCTTAGTCGCTCATACGGTGATTGAACGAAATCAAGCGAAGCGTGGATTTTGAAAGAGGAAAGTAAGGAGAGAAAAAGATACGAAGGAGCCTGAAAAAAGAAAACCCACTAACATTTTAGTGGGTTGGGATTCTCGGAAAAACAATCTATTATCTTTATCAGAAAAATCTGATGTTGCAAATCTAAATTAAATGTAATTACATACAATCGCATTTGAGTGAACCATTGTTTTTATCTATTAAAACACCCAAAATGATTATTTAGTGATATCAATATGCCTTAAAAAGAAAAATCCGCCATCGTTATAGCGGATTTTCGGAAAAACAATTTATTATTTTATTACATTATCACAAATATACAATGAAAAGGCATTACAGACCAACTCTCTTGAGTGAAGTATATGTTTTTTTGAGCGAATGGGCCATTTTGGCTATTAAGCACCAAATCAACAGGTCTTCAGATAACAAAAAGGTCATAATTAATGACTTTCTGTGCCATGAAGCAGGATTTGCACACCCAATGAAAATGTAAACCAAATTTTGTGCGATGGTGACCGACCGGTGCATGACTGAATGGTGCTATTAATTGTCTGAACCATGATTTATAGGATTTAGGCATTAACATAGCTTCAAGCTATAAGAAGCTGCAAGCCTCAAGCTACAAGCTACAAGCATGGTAGGACTAGCTATTGAATCAGGTAT
>SLDF01000053.1 GCA_007125435.1 Saprospiraceae bacterium | reverse complement strand
CTAAGTAGTAGCTATATTGTTGAGCAAAAAAATTCATTTTAATATCGGTGTAATATTGCCCAGACTTGTTAATTTGGAGGCATAAAACAAAAAACTTATGTCTACATCATCTACAGGTCTGACATTTCTTTGTCTATCAAGCTACTTCAAAGGGGGACCGTTTTTAAAAGCTTGCAAAGAATTAGGTAATCGCGTTTTTTTTCTGACTTCGAAGAAGCTCAAGGACGAGCCGTGGCCTTATGACTATATTGATGACACATTTTATATGGACGAGGATGAGGATGGCAATTGGAATCTCAATGAGATGTTGCTCGGGATTTCCTGGCTGATGCGTCACAATAAGGTTGATCGAATTGTGGCTTTAGATGATTTTGATGTAGAGAAGGCAGCTCTGATAAGAGAAGAATTTAGATTTCCGGGAATGGGGCAGACCACAGCGAGGTATTTCAGAGATAAGCTAGCCATGAGGTTTAAGGCGGATGAGGCCGGTATCAATGTGCCACCATTTACATCCTTATTTAATGATGAGGAGATGAATAAGTATCTCGATACGGTAGAAGGTCCATGGCTGATCAAGCCCAGAGGAGAAGCCTCAGCTACCGGTATCAAAAAGACATCGGATAAGGCTGAGTTTTGGGAAATGGTACATCGACTTGAGAACAGGCGCCATATGTTTTTGGCGGAGCAGTTTAGGCCGGGAGATGTATATCATGTCGATGCGCTCTCAGAAAACGGCAAGCTGATATTCTGCAAATCAAGTAAATATGTCAACACACCGATGGAGGTTGCACATGGAGGTGGCGTATTCAGGTCGATGACTTTACCTGACAGCCATACCGAAGCCAAAGCGCTCAAAAAAGCGACAGATGCTGTGATGAAAGCATTCGGCATGAACTTCAGCGCCTCGCATACCGAGTTTATCAAGTCTAGAGAAACCGGGGAGTTTGTATTTCTGGAGACCTCATCTCGCGTAGGTGGCGCCCATCTGTGCGAAATGGTAGAAGCAGCAACTGGTATAAACCTGTGGACAGAGTGGGCAGCGGTCGAAACAGCAAAGGCTCTCGGAGGCTCCTACAAGCTGCCAAAGCTCCATAAGAAGCATGCGGGCATCATCGTGTCACTTGCCAGAGAAGAGTGGCCGGATATGTCGCCTTTTGACGCGCCGGAAATATGGTGGCGAATGGAAAAGTCATATCACGTGGGTATGATCATCCAATCAGACGACTCCGATAGGGTCTCTGATCTTATCAATGAATACGGCGAGATCGTTATGAAAGATTATAATGCTGTAGCACCTGTACCTGATAAACCCACGCATTAATTTCGCTATGTACTTGCATAGAGGGCTTGGTCTATAACTTCTACATTGAAAAAAGTAAAAGACGGACTGAATGGATAAAACAGTTTAGAAGTGTGCTGTCGATTAAATCTCTATATTAGCTGTCTTCAATTCTTATCGTTGAATTTACAGGTAATTAAATGATTTGGGTTAAATTTGCCATCTGCTTGAAAGAAATGCATGATATATACAGAAGAACATATTGATACAGGTAATCTGCCGGAGCACGTAGCTATTATCATGGATGGTAATGGAAGGTGGGCAAAGTTGCACAATCAACCGAGGATCTTTGGTCATAGAAATGGCGTGAAGGCTGTGAGAGAAGCGACGGAGCACTCTGCAAGGCTTGGTATAAAGTATCTGACACTCTATGCGTTTTCGACAGAAAACTGGAATCGGCCAAAACTGGAAGTCAATGCATTGATGAGCTTATTGGTGGAGACTACAGCAAAAGAAGTCAAGACCCTAAACAAAAACAATATACGGCTTCAAGCCATAGGTGACCTGGAAAAGTTGCCTTCCAGAACGCGGAAAGCACTACAGGACGGAATCGATCGAACCGCACACAATGAACGTATGACCTTGACACTTGCCCTGAACTATAGTGGCAGATGGGATATCATGCAAGCCGGGCGATCATTGATGGAAGAAGCTGAGAGGACCGGAAAAGATTTTAGTGAGATAAACGAGGAAGACTGGCAAAGGCATATGTCAACGAGCAAAATGCCTGACCCGGAGCTTTTGATACGCACGAGTGGCGAAAACCGAATCAGTAACTTTTTACTTTGGCAGATGGCCTATACAGAACTGGTATTTCTGGATATACTGTGGCCTGATTTTACAAAGGAGAGCTTGTATGAGGCGCTGTACATTTATCAGCATAGGGAAAGGAGATTTGGCAAGACAAGCGATCAGTTAAGAGTAACTTAATGTTAAAATGACGTAGTGACATATACCATAGGTCTGACATGGCCGTTAATGACACTATCTCAAAGAGATTAATATGACTTTGAAACATATACACTTACTATTATTTAGTGTGTTTTTTATTCTCCTTCAGGGATTGAGTTCGACAGTATATAGTCAGTCGGATTCTCTCACGCTGATGCAATATGATGAGCCTAAAGAATATGAGATAGGTGGAGTCCGCGTATCAGGTGCAACCTTCAGCGATGAAAATGCCATTATTTCAATCTCCGGCTTGAGGGTTGGAGAAAAGATTCGCATTCCCGGGGCTGATATTTCTAATGCAGTCAAAGCATTGTGGAAGTTGAAGCTTTTTACAGGCATTAAGATTGTTCAAAGCCGAGTGTTAGGCGATGTCGTGTTTTTAGACATCATTGTTACCGAACTACCTCGATTATCCAAGTATGCCTACAAGGGTGTCAAGAAATCTTATCACTCCGATCTGAATGCTGATTTAGAAAAAATCTTACTCAAGGGAGGTATCGTCACAGACAATACGAAGCAAAGCGCTATATCTGCCATCAATCGATTCTTCAGAGAGAAAGGTTACCTAGATGTCAAGACGACGGTTGATGTTCTACCTGATGAAAAAGCAAATAATGCCATTCAACTTGAGTTTAATATAGATCGCGGCAGTAAAGTAAAAATTAGAGATATCTTCTTCACAGGAAATGAGTCCATCACTGATAGGAAGCTGAGGAGAAAGATGAAAAACACCAATAAAAAGAGCAAGCTTTTTAGTTCCAGTAAATTGATCGCCTCAGACTACAAGGAAGATAAAGAAAGTGTCATCAGGCTTTATAACAATCTGGGATATAGAGATGCCCGTATTGTCAACGATTCTATATGGAGAGACGAAGATGGGTACCTGATGATCAAGATTGATGTATTCGAAGGGCCACAATACTACTTCAGAGACATCACATGGAAAGGAAATAATATCTATACAGACAAGCAATTAAGTGCAGTATTAGGTATAGAAAAAGGCGATATATACAACCAGGAATTGCTAGAGAAGAGACTTAGCTTCTCTGAAGACGGCAGGGATGTCAGCTCGTTGTATATGGATGATGGTTATCTATTTTTCAATGCAGACCCCATCGAAGTAGCTGTAGAAAATGACAGCATCGATATCGAGATGAGAATCTTTGAAGGACCACCTGCTACCATTGATAAAGTAATCATCAAGGGCAATGACAGGACGCATGAACATGTCATACGTAGAGAACTTCGCACCATGCCCGGAAGAAAGTTTAGCCGATCAGATATCATCAGATCCCAACGCCAATTGATGAACCTTGGGTACTTCGATCCTGAGACAATGGATATCAATACACCTGTAAATTATCAAAGAGGAACCGTAGATATAGTTTATACACTTGACGAAAAACCATCTGATCAGCTAGAGCTGTCAGCCGGTTATTCCTTTTTTGGTGTCATAGGTACGCTTGGAGTTGTGTTCAATAACTTCTCCATGAGAAACATTGGTAAGAAGGAGGCCTGGTCTCCGCTGCCTCAGGGTGACGGTCAGAGGCTTTCCGTAAGGGTGCAATCCAATGGTCGGTTCTCTCAGGCATACAACATGACATTCACCGAGCCCTGGCTTGGTGGTAAGAAGCCGACATCTTTCACAGTGGCAGGCTTCTACAATAAGTTTACCAATGGTAGCCCAAGAAATTCCTCTAATTATGGATTTTTTGCTCAGGGCGGAGTTAATGTTGGTTTAGGTACCAGACTTCGATGGCCGGATGACAACTTCCTATTCAATGCAACATTGGCATATGAGAATATGGAAGTGAGAAACTATAATCTCATTACCTTCGTGACTGACTTTGACGAGCGGCTGAATACCGGATCATACAATAATATTAATATCAATTTCTCTTTGACCAGAACGACTATTGGAGATCCTATCTTCCCTAGAGAAGGTTCTAAGTTTTTGTTATCAGCGACATTCTCGCCACCTTACTCACTGTTTGACGGTAGAACAAACTACGCCGACATGCCTCCTGAGCAGCGGTACAGATGGCTGGAGTATCACAAGTGGAAGGCAGAGATCGATTGGTATAAGACCATCGTCGGTAAGCTGGTTTTCAGAGCCCATGCCAGAGTGGCTATATTGGGGCATTACAATTCTCAGTTGGGTAATATTCCATTTGAGCGTTTTGAGGTTGGTGGTGATGGTCTGTCTAACCAATTTATCATGCTGGCAGGACGGGATATTATCTCTGCCAGAGGTTATGATGTTGGAGAGTTGTCATTAGGTAGCTTTGATGGAGGTGCATCAGTCTACAACAAGTTTGACATCGAGCTCCGCTATCCGATATCTCTCAATCCGAGTTCCTCTATATATGTGCTGACATTCGCACAAGGTATCAATGCCTTCAATGGTCTTAGAAATTACAATCCATTTGATCTGCGCCGTTCCTTTGGACTTGGTGTCAGAGTCTTCTTACCTATGTTTGGTACACTTGGGTTTGACTATGGTATTGGCTTTGACAAGGATCTACCAGGCGCGCCACCGCATAGAATCACCGAGTATGGCCGATTCAATGTGATCTTAGGCTTCGAGCCGGAGTAAGATGTAGACTCCATTATGACTTCATGGATGAGGCTTGCTTATAGTATGCCTTAGTTTTATGTTATTTTTTTGGATTTGGGCATCACCTACCTCCTGTCGTCGGCAGGTCGCTACGCTACAGGGCTCCCTAAACGGTCGGCCTCAGCTCCGCTATCGCTACGCAGAGTCTGGCTCCTTACGTCGCCACCCTTACGCATCGCTGATGCATATGACTTACTCCATGTCCAATAGGTCTTTTAGCTCTTCAAGTGTCCCCGCTTCTTCGGCAGGCTTGTCTTTGCGCCAGCGATGGATTCTTGGAAACCTAAGTGCCACGCCGGACTTGTGGCGACTTGATGCTCTGATGCCTTCAAAAGCAATTTCAAAAACAAGCTCTGGCGTGACTGATCGCACCGGTCCAAAACGCTCTATGGTATTTTTCTTTACAAATCTTGTAACTTCCCCAAATTCTTTATCAGTAAGCCCGGAGTATGCCTTGGTGAATGGGACGAGATCTTTGTCATCCCAGACAGCAAATGTGTAGTCACTGTATAGATTGGCTCTGCGACCGTGCCCCCTCTGTGCATATATCATCACAGCGTCGATGGTCATAGGGTCAACTTTCCACTTCCACCAATCACCTTTTTTACGACCGGCCAGATAAGGGGCATCCAGACGCTTTAGCATGATGCCTTCGGCTTTGTGTTCTCTCGATTGTTCTCTCAGCGCTACAAGTGAACCCCAGTTATCTGACGACAATACAGTGGAGAGTATAAGCTGATCAGTCCTGTATGATTCGACAATGCGTTCGAGAGCATTTCTCCGGTACTTCAATGAACGGGCTCTGATATCTAATCCTTCTTCTTCTAATAGATCATAGGCTATGAAAGCAATAGGAGCTTTTTCCATGAGTTTCTTACCGACCTTCTTGCGGCCGAGACGGGACTGTAATAGGTTGAATCCTTCAACTTGACCATCTTTGAATACGATGATCTCGCCGTCCATGACTGTCCCATTTGGAAGTACTTCAGCAATAGATTCCAACTCGGGAAACTGAGGAGTCACCAGCTCTTCGCCCCTTGACCAGACAAACCATTGATCTTCGCGCTTGATGACCTGACCTCTTATGCCATCCCATTTCCATTCGGCCTGCCATTTGTCTATGTTGCCTAAGTCGCTTGGTTCATCCTCCAGGGCATAGGCCAGATAAAAGGGGTAGGGCTTTGAAGCTTGCTCGGAGCCATCTTTGGATAAGACAAGGTCTTCAAATGTGGCCTCAAATGGCGACCAGTTGCCCATTAACCTGAGTGCCAGAGTGTCCTCACTTATGCCTGTAGCCTTTGAAAGCGCGCGGGTCATGAGCTTTTGAGATACGCCTAATCTGAAACCCCCGGTTATTAGCTTGTTGAAAACAAAGCGCTCTTCGTATTTCATGACTTTCCATGCCTCTGTTACAAATGATTCTTTTTCACGATCTTCTGCTTTCTTGAGAGCATCTATAGATCTGACCCAATAGTCAAGAGATTGATCCTCATGGATATTATTCTGGGGAGGTGGTAGAACCAGGGCAATAGCTTCAGCAAGGTCGCCAACTACGTGATAAGATTCTTCAAATAACCAAAGTGGAATATCAGAGGCTGTTGCCGCAAACTGACGTAATAATGTCGTAGAGACAGCTCTTTTTGGTCTCTTATGAGAGAGCAAGGCAATCGTCCATACCTTGTCTTCATCCGACGCGGAAGAAAAAAATTGAGCTAATGCATTGACTCTGGTATTGGTTTTATTGGTCTGATCTAGCTGAATAAAGAGCTGTGCAAATGCTTTCACGTTATAGAAGGGGTTATGATGGTTCTGAAATAGATGATTCATAGGCCATGTCTAGGGTGTCTTCAGCTTCTGCACCATATTCTGTAGATACAATGTCAGCATCGATGCCAATAGACCTAAGCCATTGGGTAAAGATGTCAGTATACCCATGAGTTACAAATACCTTTTCTGCCCCTGTGGCCTTGATGACTGTATTGAGCCCTCGCCAATCAGCGTGATCTGATAGTACAAATCCCCTGTCGGCGGCCCGCCTTCTTCTAGCCCCTCTTAGCGCCATCCAGCCACTAGCCATGGCAATGACAGGGTTTTTAAAGCGCTTGATCCATGCGGATCCTAATGCAGATGGTGGGGCAATAATTAGCTGGCCAACCAAGTCTTTGGATGTAACGTCTCTGGTAACTCTGACCGTCGGCTGGATATCGTGACCTGCTTCACGAAGTACAATATTCATGTTTTCAACGGCGCCGTGTGTGTAGATTTTGCCAGGCAAGTCAGGTGACAGCCCCTGGATGATCCGCTGAGCTTTGCCCAGAGCATAAGCGCTGATCAGGCTGGTTTTTCCTTGTTCGGCATTGCTCTGCCACCAGTTTATGATGTCATCAAAAATTTCCTGCTGTGGCCTCCAATTAAAGACAGGTAGACCAAAAGTAGACTCTGTGATGAAGGTGTGGCATTTGACCAACTCGAAGTCTTCTGAGCAATTGTCTTTGTCCGGTTTATAATCTCCTGAAATTACCCAGACTTCTCCTTTGTGCTCCAGCCGTATCTGCGCTGAACCGATAATGTGTCCGGCAGGGTGAAAAGACACTTTCACACCATTGATGGACAGTGCCTCATTGAAGTCAACGCCATTGATGCGGATATTACCGAGGCGATGCTTAATAATGGGCACAGAAGGATGAGTTGCTATATAGGCCTTGTGTCCATACCTTGAGTGGTCAGAGTGTCCATGTGTGATAAGGGCTTTCGATACAGGACGCCAGGGGTCGATGTAAAAATCTCCCTGCGCACAATACAACCCCTTCTCCGTGAAGTCAACTAATGCCATAGTAAGT
>SLDF01000283.1 GCA_007125435.1 Saprospiraceae bacterium | reverse complement strand
TTCCACATTTACATTCATGGAGACAAAAATCTCATTAAGAAAGGTGCAGAGCCGGATGGTAGAAAGTATTACAAGATTTATTTTGAAGAGGAAAATTGAAGAAGTTCATAATTATAGTAATATCACTCCTCTCCCACTTTTGACTGACTTTATAAAAGACTATTTTATTTTATTATTTTTGGCATCACCCTTCTCCTGTCGTCGTCGGGTCGCTACGCTCCGAGGCTCGCTATTCGCTCGGTCCTTCGGACTCACTCGCATACGCTCTTGACCCACTACGCATCGCTGATGCATGTCCAGAAAAATCGATATTTTGAAATGCTCCCCTTTTATACGTAATTATGCAACACTAATATACAAGTATTTCTCATAGGTACTAGCGCACAGCATCAGCGATGTGCAGTGGTGGCGTAGCGCATGCGAAGCCAGACTCGATGGAGCCTTAGCGGAATCGAGGCCGAACGAATAGTGAGCCACGTAACGTAGCGACCTCCACATCATATTTATTTTTATATAAATATGATGTGGAGGTGATGCCCAAAATGACATCAAATATATAAATGTGAAAGAAGCAAAGATCAAGAAATTAAAGGTGCTTTATAATTTTTATTCAAGTAATACCTTGTAATGTATTGACATATAGAACTTTGTGGGTGTTTAATTTGTTAACAAGGTTTTAGGTCACCTTTTAACATTGAATCTTATGAAAACCATTGATGAAGCAAAGTTGACAAAACTATACTATTCAATCGGGGAGGTAGCTGATTTGTTTGATATCTCTACTTCGCTTATAAGGTATTGGGAATCAGAATTTTCAATATTAAAGCCGCATAAAAATAGTAAGGGAGACCGGCGGTTTACAAAAGAAAATATCAAACAATTGGCGCTGGTATATCATCTGGTGAAAGAACGAGGCTTCACGCTGGATGGGGCTAAACAAGAGGTGAAAGCTGAAAAGAAGAGAATCGAATATATTGAAAATATCAAAAATAAACTAGTTATGCTCAAAAATAAGCTGCAAGATATCAGGGACAGTAAAGCTGAAGAATAGATGTTTATATTATTTTACAACAAGCTATTACTGTAGTATTTTACTGAATTCATGACATGTATTTTCTTCTATTATGATCCAAAATTGTCTAATTATCTATAGCCACTAATATTTTGATAAGCGATAACAGATATTATATAAAATAATTCATAATTTGTCGCACATAAACTGTAACACTATCATCGATACAAACGTCACACCAAAGAATGAGAGAGAGAGATTTTAATCAGCTTGTAGAGAGACTCAAGGATAAACTGTTTAGAATTGCCTTCCAGGTTGTGAGAGACGATGAATTAGCCTATGATATTGTACAAGAAGTGTTCATCAAAGTATGGGATAAAAGAGTCGAACTTCAGGCTATTGAGAATTTGGACGCCTATTGTTACAGGATGACGCGAAACCTTTCAATAGATAAGACCAGGCTAAAACACTACAAGACTGGTGATTTGTCCGGTGCTTACAAGATGGAACACAGTGATCCCTCTCCTCAAAAACAAACAGAGATAAACCAGACTATGGAGTTAGTGAAAAACTGGATCGAGGACTTGCCTGAAACCCAGAAAGCTGTGATCATGCTAAGGGATTTTGAAGGTCTGACCTATAAAGAAATTGCTGATACAATGGAAATGCCTCTTAATCAGGTCAAGGTATACCTATTCAGAGCAAGACAAGTACTCCGACAAAACATGGAAAATACCAAATCTTATGGACTTTAGGAAGATCGATAATATATTGCCAAAATACTGGGAAGGTGACACTTCGCTTAATGAGGAAGATATATTGTATTCATACTTCACTTCCAATAATGTTCATGAAAGCCATGAAGTATATGTTCCTTACTTCAAAACACAGCAGTCATACAGAAATAAAAAGGCTCCCGTTGAAATTGCCACCTCTATCAATGAGAAGATTGGAGGAAATAAAGTAAGAAAAATCAGCTCTTATAAAAAGTTTTGGAGAATCGCCGCTGCAATAGGTGTCCTGACTGTAGGCGTGGTGCTATATCAACAATATGTCTTACCTGTTGAATCTAATTCAGCGCTGTATTCTGACACATTTGAAACTCCTGAGGAAGCTCTGCAGGAAATTAAGATGGCTTTGGGTATGGTATCTAATAAGATCGAAGAGAGCACCATTATGGTCTCCAACGAGATTATTAAAATTGATATTTCAAATAATGTTTTATATTAAGTCATTCATAATATGTATCGAATGTATAAAATTCTAATCGTTTTGTTAATTCTGCCTGTTTTGTCTCAGGCTCAGAATGATGCTATAGTTACTTATTTTTCATCAGAAATGGAAAATGATCTCTTTAAGCATGCCTACATAAGTCCAAGGATGATCAATGCTGTCGTCAAGATGGATGTAGAAGATATGGATGAAGATATCAGAATGATCGTGAAAGATTTAAAGGGAATGCGCATTCTGAGTTCAGATAAGGATGGTAAAAATCAATACAGTAGATTTATAAAAGAATTGGATTCTCAGCCATATGAAGTCATAGTATCTTCACGCACACCTGCTGAGAGTGTAAAAATTTATTTAAAGAATGAAGGTCAACCGGATGGTGAGTTGATCATGGTATATCAAACTAATGAAACGTGTTCAATTACCTCGATAAGCGGTCTACTAGATTTGGAAAAGATCGCCAAACTATCCAGGCAGTTAAACATTAAAGGGGCAGAATTTCTGGAAGACGTGAAAAGGAAGTAGTTATTTGATTAAATGGGTCTCTCTTCTTCTGTCTCTATCCTCTGATCTTTGAATGTATCTTTCCAATAAGGATTGTTTTTCCAGTGGTGTCATCGTAGTATTATCGGTGTACAAACCAGCATTTTCTCGTTGTCTCATAGCTTCATATAGTGTAACAGCGCAAGCCACAGAAATATTGAGACTTTGTACCATACCCATCTGCGGTATATAGAAACGCCCATCCGCCATGTCAATGGCTTCATCAGAAAGCCCTGAACTTTCATTTCCAAATAACAAAGCTACCGAACCGGCAAGATCATTAGCAAACAAATTTGTACTGCCTTCATCGATCGCAGCAGCCAAAATCGTAGAATACTTTTGACGCACAACATTAAAACAAGCTACGACATCTTGATAATAGTGAACATCTACCCATTTTCGAGCACCCATAGAGGTACGCTTACCGAGTGTAAAAACAGTATCTTCATTATCTACATTTGTCAACAATAGGTACACTTCAATTAAACCCACAGCATCGCAGCTGCGAAGTACCGCGCCTACATTATGTACGTCATGTACATTCTCAAGAATGACAGTAATATTGCCCTGACGTCTGGCGACCAATTTCTCAATTTTGGATAAACGTTCAGGGTTGATCATATGAATGGATTGATAGATTAATACTCGAATTGAAAAGAAGCTCCATCATATCTAATCATTTTAATTGATTTGTTTTCAAGATGATTAAATGTGTCAAAGCGATCAGATACTGCAGTGTCTTTGTCTATAACTCTAAAAAGGTTTATTGGACTGAATACATTATTATCAAATAACTGCTGAGGTTCTTGAGTAAAATAAAGGCCTTTCTTACTTAATTGATAGGATAAAAATTGTAAAATATCAGAAGCTCGGTATGCCTCAGTTGTAGGTGTAGTGTGATAATTGTCTAAAAACTCTCTTTTAAATTGCAAAACATCATCGTTGTTTTCATCAATATGATAATTATACGATATGAGTATATTAAAATCATGAAAGAAAGTGAAGTCAACGACTTCATTATCAATCCATTGTGGGAACCCCAGAATTACAATATCATGATTCTTATTTCTAGCAGTTCTCAGTTGTGTTAGAAAGCTATTAACCTTTTCTAAGTCATTCCAAAAGGGCATGACAATTACATTAGTTTTGGAAGTTGAAAGAATGGACTTAAATCGTTGACTTGAACCACGCTCTTCCTCTATCTCTTTAAAATAGGGCCAAACCAAAGGCTTCTCATCTCTAAAATTCATTTTGAAAGGTGTAGTTTCAAAATACATTTCAAGTGCGTCACCGTCCTCACTTGTATCGTTGTTCGAGATAAAAATTATGTTTTCATACCTATAATTATCTGAGATATATTGCATTTGGTATTCGCAATGTGTTGATAAACCAGGCTTCCACTGAATGTAATTGCTATAGTCATTAGATATGCTTTGATTGGTATTCCATGGCGATATCACGATTTTGTTTTCAGATTTAGCATAGTCAACAACCAAAGCAAGATCATCTGTTTTATAAGGACCAATAATGACATCTATATTATCAAAGTAATTTTCTTTTAAGAGCTGCTGAAGTCGACTAGGCTTCGACTCGATATCTATAAAATTAACCTTAATAGTAGGTTCACCAATATTGATGCGATTACTTGCTAATTCCATGCCTTGCATGAAATGGACCATTCTTAATACATTCTCATTTTTCTGGGCTAACCCGGACCGGGAAGAATACAAAGGACAAAGGACTGATATTTCGTAGTGAGATTTTAATAGATCAGAAGGTATTGCATCTTTAACATCGTCCTCAAGCTTTCCATCATCAAATACAACCTCATCATCGACAATAATCCACTCAATAGGTTCAATTGGCTCAACCTCTTTCTCTTTTTTTTCTTGCTTTTCTTTTTTAACAGGTGTCTTTCTTTCAGATACAGTTTTAGTAGAAGACTTGAACAGACCGCAAGAACTAAGCATCAACACACTAAAAAATAAAAGTAATATTCTATTCCCACTCAATAGTCGAAGGTGGTTTTGTACTGATATCATAGACCACTCTATTTATGCCTTTTACATTATTGATAATTGAAGTTGAAACCTCTGCCAGAAAATCATAGGGCAAATCACACCACTCTGCTGTCATACCGTCAGTCGAAGTAACTGCCCTTAATGCAGCTACCTGTTCATAAGTCCTTTCATCCCCCATGACACCAACCGAATATACCGGCAAAAGAATTGCCCCGGCTTGCCATACCTGGTCATAAAGGCCTTCTTTTTTTAAGCTATTGATAAATATAGCATCAACCTCCTGAAGTAAACGAACTTTTTCCGGAGTAATTTCACCTAGTATTCGTATTCCCAGACCAGGACCCGGAAACGGGTGCCTATCAATTATCTCAGATTTGATTTCAAGTGCTCTCCCTACCCTTCTGACTTCATCCTTGAAAAGCATTCGAAGCGGCTCTACTATTTTTAAGTTCAGCTTATCCGGTAATCCACCAACATTGTGATGAGATTTGATGGTTACTGATGGACCGTGAACACTAACAGACTCAATCACATCCGGGTAAATAGTCCCTTGACCCAGATAAGTAATATTGTTCAGTTTATTGGCTTCTTCTTCAAAGACTTCTATGAATGTCCGACCGATAGCCTTGCGTTTGCCTTCCGGGTCCGATATGCCTTTCAATGCCTTGTAAAACTTTTCCTTAGCATCTATACCAACAACATTAAGGCCCATGCCTTTATAGGAATCTAAGACCTGTTCATACTCATTTTTCCTTAATAGCCCGTTATCTACAAAGAAACAAATCAATCGGTCACCAATGGCATGGTGCAGAAGTACTGCACCTACCGACGAGTCAACTCCACCTGATAATCCCATAAGCACCCTGTCCTTTCCAATGAACGACCGCAAGGATGTGATGGTATCCTCAGCAAAAGCAGATGGTGTCCAATCACCGGTACAGCCTGATATATCGTGCAAAAAATTCTGTAGCATCTGACTTCCATCGAGTGAATGAGCTACCTCTGGGTGAAATTGCAACCCATAAACCGGCTGGTCAAAGGCACCATTAACTGACTTGAAAGCCGCTACAGGAATTTGACTCGTAGATCCAAGTGCTGCAAATACCTCAGGCATATCTCCTATTGTATCAGAATGTGACATCCATATTTGACTATCTTGGCTCACATCTCGCCATATCTCATCATCATTTTTGATTAGCTTGAGTTTGGCTTTCCCGTATTCCCTCTTATCCGAAGGCTCTACCTTACCTCCATAATGCTGGATCAAATATTGAGCACCATAGCATATAGCCAGAACAGGCACTTTTCCAATGAAATTATTTAGATGTGGATGCAAAGCATTTTCAGCCCTAACAGAAAATGGACTACCGCTCATAATTACTGCTTTTACATCATCGGCAAGGTCGAAGTCACGATCAAATGGAATGATCTCACTATACACATTCAATTCTCTGACTCGTCTGGCTATCAACTGGGTGTATTGCGACCCGAAGTCAAGTATTATGACCTTATCTATCATATTGTAATAAATCTTTCAATCTGGTAATGATATTTCCTACTCCAGTCCCCTACCCTTCTTGTCTACCTCTCCTTCTTCATCGAGGACCTGAAGCAGCTTGTCAAGAACACCGTTTATAAAATCCTTGCTCTTATCTGTAGAGTATAATTTGGAGATTTCCAAATACTCGTTTATAGTTACCTTAGTAGGAATGCTTGGAAATAAAAGAAATTCAGCTGATGCCATTTTTAATAGTATAATATCAATAACGGCTACCCTGTCCACATCCCAATTCTCTAATATAGACTCTATCTTCCCTTTATAGTCATCTTCTTTTGCTATGACACTATTCAACAATCTAAGACCAAAGTCTTTAACTGTATCATCATTAGGTCTGTGTTCTTCATAAAATTCGCCTTCCACAGGAAGAGACTTGATTGATTTTTTCATTACCCCTACGATCAATGACTTGTCATCTTCCCAGTTTGGATAATAACTGTCAAAAATCTCTAAAATAAGATCACTCTTTATAATGGTCTTGAATAAGGATAGTAAAATCTTGATATCATCCTCGTGTGTTGAGGCTTCGTTATAGACATAGTCTTCGTATTGCTCATCTTTAGAAAACTCGCGATATACCTTTGCAGTAATATCATTGTCATAGATATCTTCGAACCCGGCATCATCAAATTTCTTTTCTAATGCCTCGTTTTTTAAAAGCGATTGTAAACAGTCATTCTCAAATAACTTGGCGCTGAATAATAAATCTTCCGGCTTGGGTAAATATTTGCCATGTCTCTTTTTCTTATCGACCACAGAATACTCTGCAACTTTGATAAGTAAGAAAAGATTTAACAGATATAATTCAAATGATTTATCTAAAGACTGATGATATAGGGTAACTACTTTCTCGTCGGTCAAGCTATTGTCGCGATTTTGAGAAAATAACAATTGCATGATCTTGATACGAACGTTTCTTCTACTTAGCATGATTAAGTTAGTTCATTAACTATCTATGAAGCCTCAAAGAAAAGAAAAATTTAGCTATATACAGGAAATGCTTGAATTAATTTTTTAGTACATTTCTTGTCAATAACACTTTTACAAAGCAAGTTATATATTCTCGTAATTGCGTTCTCAATCGCTTCGTATTTTTACTTTGTTTCCAACTCATTGACCATCAATGATTCTGAAAAGTAAAACATGAATTTATCGATAACTTATCGCAGTAATCATTGGCCTGTAGCTTGTATTAATACAACAACATCAGTCCATATACTTTTGCTTAATTTCACTATATTCAGGCAAACGCTTGATATGCCATTTCTTGATGAGCACACCATCCTTCATGAGGTATACACCAGGATTTGACCGCTGCACTGTCTTTATCAATATATCATCAGCTTTGAAGGTTTCAATATCGGATTTGAGTTGGCCTTTTAGATTAAAAATGGACTCATTGCTAGCGTTTCCTATGATGG
>SLDF01000112.1 GCA_007125435.1 Saprospiraceae bacterium | reverse complement strand
CTCATTCACAAAATCATCAGTTTTTTTACCCTATAAACCCTCATTACGAATTTCCGATAAACATGCTGGGTTACATCAAAATTATCAAGCAGCAACATTGTTAAAATGTTGCGTTCCAGCCGCTGAAGGGGTTTCTAGAGGTAGCCTCCAAATCCCATGAATCCTGATCACAAGACAGAAAAAAGAAAAAATCAAAGGCTTCAGGTAAAATAACTGTTCGTATTTCCAGTAATGCTATGTCGATTGCTTGGAGCTTGAGGCTTGAGACTTGAAGCTTGAGGCTTTGTTAATGCCTAAGCCTCTAAGCTCCTATGCTCCCTCAGACCTTTGACCTTCCGACCTTAAGACTTTCGACTTTCAGGCCAAAAAGACACGTTAGAATATCTTCTTCGATACAAAAAATATATCAAATAATTAATGGCTACACACCTAATCCCCTGAGCTCCCTTGCTCCTGAGCTCCTTTGCTCCTTCAGACCTTCAAAACTAAGGTGTCTTTCTCAGTACAAATAAGCTTTGAGAGCCGGATAGCTATCTAATGCTGCACAACAAACCTCTTGTTGAAAACCTGGTCAGCGGTTGAAATCTGTAAAATATATGGACCGGATGGCCAATTGACATCCAATTGTATCATCTCTACCTGACCATCAAACCGACTAAAGTGTAGAGTCTGCCCCGATAATCCCACTACTCTTAATGATGGGTTATTAATAACCTGACCAAAATCTATAGTCAATGCCTCTGATGCAGGATTGGGAAATAATCTAATCCTATCAATATCAGTCAGTGGCTGAGTGGACGATACAAAGTCAGGATCTGTCTTAATATTAAATACCTCTGAAAAAATAACCCCACCTAAATCATGAGATATCATAAAATAAAAGAAGTCTTCATCGTCGTCACTATCATCATGAAAGTAACTGATCAACCGTGCGTCAATATCTGCTTGTGTAAATTCATCACCTATATCCAATGGTAAAACCTGACCTTCTTTGAATAGGACGCCGTGTCTTGGTAGCGACAATAATGTATAGGTCAATTCGTCTGCTTCTTTTATCTCGTCAGTCACTCTCAATAAGCTGTTTGTGATATTGCGACCTTCACCCGGTACTAATATCAAAGTGTCATTGACAAGTAATGAAGGGCTGCTGGGAGCTGCATTGACGCATAGATTTAGTGTCCATGAAGACAGCTCACCTCCTCCACCGGTCGATACATCCCTGACCCTAAGTCTCCATGTCCCGCTAGCTTCTCTTCCCTGTAACTCACTCAATGGATCAACTGGCCTATATCGGTCTCCTGAAGAGCTTGGTGGGCATTGAAAAACTCGTGTTGACAGGTCTGAGAATCCAAAATTGAAGGAGCCATTGTAGGTAGGACATCGTCGCCCTAAGAGTCTCAGCTCTGTACCGTCTGGTGCAAAGAGCCAGAAATCCATATCGTTGAATATCTGGTGAAAACCGGTGACATTATTTACCTCTACGCTTGACAGTTCCGCTTCGAAGTTGACAACTATATCTGAAAAAATAGTGGGCATACCTGATGGGGAGATCAAGAAACTATTGTCATTAGTAATGCTTGTACATGATTGCACTTCTGTCTGGAATGTCCATGGAATCACATCAGAAATAACCCCACAAATATTTTCTGCTTCTACTCTCCATAAGTAAATCTCACTGATGTCATATACTTCATCCGGCGTCACACTGGTCGCTTCTAAGTTTGATATTACGGTAGTGTATTCAGGAAATGTCGATTTACTAGTGAGATAAAAGTTATAATGTGTAGCACCCGGCACATCAGCCCAACTAAAACTCACAGGTGGCGTGATGTTTTGCGAAGCTGCCAGTGGAGCCTCCACTGCAGGAAATTGATCTAAAAAGTTTTGAGCTTGAATCACGACCGGGAAGATTAATGTATCTGTAACATCCTGCGACGTACCAATAATATTGAACTCTAGCAAATCGAACCCTCTGTAATTTTCCATGTCTAAAATCAAGCTAAGTTCATCGCCTGTATTGACTTCACTGCGGTCAAATGCCAAACTGATTTCTTCCGGCAAATCAACAGCCTCTACATCAAAGTTGACCACTCCATCAAAGTTAACCAGCCCAAGTGTCTGTATGGGTACTTCTAGCGTTGTAGGCGTGCACACGATTGTATTTGGCAGTTGCGGTATGTATGTAAATGTAGGCTCTTCTGGTGCGATAATACTAAAGTTACCTGGATTGACCTGGAAAAAGACATTGTCATTAGCTTTGACCATAATTCGCCTACCGCTGCCTAAGTTTTCGGGAATAACAACACGAGCGTGCCCCACATTTGGCGCAGCTGATATCAATGTATCTGCAAATGTAGCACCTCCATCATGTGACAAAATAATATCAACAAACTTACAGTTAACAGGGGCTTCATCGGTATTGGCAACATCCCAGACGATCTCATAAAATGATCCGGCAGTTAATACTTCATTAAACTCCGGATTTAGCACCTCAAAAGGGCCGGCCTGATCTGTTGCATTTAATCTTAATTCTATCCAATCTACCCCTCCACCCGCTGGATTATTATCTCTAGCGTTGAAACGAAATGTCACTGGACGTGTAATGGATGGTAATACTTCTTCTCTCGGTTCATTACCTACTAACACATCAAGCATGGATGGCAGAACCCTGCGACCTGAAGATGTCGG
This sequence comes from Saprospiraceae bacterium, assembly GCA_007125435.1. Taxonomy (GTDB): domain Bacteria; phylum Bacteroidota; class Bacteroidia; order Chitinophagales; family Saprospiraceae; genus SLDF01. The sequence goes on along the minus strand of SLDF01000112.1, from coordinate 5,099 downwards.
TACTTGAAATCTAAATAATGGCGCATTACCTATGGGGCTACCTAAGTTTGACTGCGGCCCTGTATCGAATTGATCCCAGTTGTAGACAATGGGGTCTCCTTCTAAATCCACTGCTTCTCCTACTAATTCAAATGGGGTCTGAATAGGAATGGACAGGTTGTTTGGTATATCTGTAGACGGAATGGGACGTGTATTACCCGTCTCTATATTCATAGCACATGTACCCCCAAAATTTATTTCAACAAAATTTCTCACTTCCTGGAGTGAAATATTGTGAAATAATAAATCTGCTGAGTTCTGGACATTTAGTGCGCCACCACACAAACCTGCATAGGACATAATGGTGGAGCCACTTCCCGGCTCCATGGCCGTCCCAAAGCTTTCGTTACCGTTGCAATTATTGAACGTATGATTGGCACCAAACTGATGACCGACCTCATGAGCAAGCACGACCAAAATCAATCCTCCTGTTATTGAACTATTGCCCTGAACTGATGAGCATGCAGCACCCTTAGCGTCACCACAAACTGATCTTAGTCTGGCTATACCCCCTCCTGTACCTGCAGCTATCACATGTCCTATATCATAAGCTCCTGCTCCGATGATGCCATTAATAACCGAGGTATTGATGGCCAGCATGGAACCGTTATTGAAGTTATCGAATGGATCTGTATTAGGGTCGGTAAAAATCAAGGATTCGCTCTCGTCTACCATTACAAACTCGATGGCGTGCTCTAGTTCGTATATGGCATTGAGTCGATTGATGTTTGTCGTGATGGCAGCTAGAGCATTAGGCACGCTACCTGCTCGGTTGTGAAACTCTCCCGTACATGTCATGGCAAATCGGTATCTCCTCAATGTGACATCGGTATTGCTCTTCATACCCATCACACCCATCGGAAGTGACTCATTGAGCCTTATGGATTCTAAATCTTCTTTCTTCGATGTCTCCAATTCACACATGACAGGGTTGTCACCATCATACTCTAGATCTTTGTAATAGTAGCTCACGTATGCACCATCTTGCCTGTTCTCAATCGGGTCAATAAATACGATACCCTTATCTGTATACAGCATCCCATGAAAACCTAAAGGTCCAACGTCGATCCGCCCCCTAAAACGATCTTTAGTAACCTTAAAAGTTCTAATCTCCGGATATTTTGCAGCCAGACCGTCTTCCATCATATCGTAAGGTACTGCTTCTACATGAATAATATCCCCATCGGGCAAAGGCACACTTATTTGAATGGATTGTCTACTATCTTTGGCCGGCTCCATGGCCTGAATGAGGTCTTGATAATCCAAATGGAATATCATTCCCTTTTTGACGCCTTCAATGGCAGTAGACTCTTTGCTGTCTTCCTGGCTCCAATACTGCGCATATGAAACTGCACTAATGACCAGGCTAATTGAAATGATAAAAAATTTCTTCATTGATCGAGGAAGTGTTGTTGTACTAAAAATCAAAATGCAAAAATTTAAGTTGCTTTTCTAGTAGTTTTCATCTTGACTTTGTGACTATTTGATGCACTTAAGTAAAGCCACGAAGACCTTGAAAAACTATTATTTACATATATGGGTTTATCCATATTCATATTCTCATTCTGCGAACTGAATCTAAAAAAATCCAAATAAAATGTTGTCTCAGCATGCAAATATAAGAAGATTCTAGAAGGTAGCTCTCATTTGCATTCTAAAAACATGCACTGTATTAGCCTCACCGGTTTTACGGCCTTCATAGTTTACTATGAGTTGAATATTATTGGCCATCCTTTGTTCGTACTGTACGCTCCAAAGCACATTGATGCCATCCTTTAGCCCTTCTAGCATCGCAAACTCCAATGGAGAATTCGCCTGTCCATCAAACGAAATTAAAGCCAGTGTAGCATCTGTGCGGATTAAAAACTTATTACTGACATTAAAAAGTCCTTCTAATGCACCCTGATAAACTTCTGCTCGCTCACCATTCTCAATGCGGGTATTCACTTGATTTTTATAATTAAATCGCAATGCCCCTCTAAGCTTATTGCTGGGCTGAACTACCAATTCCTGCTCCACTCTGTATGATTTGATATCAAAATTCCTACTATCAAAGGCCTCAGTCTCGCTGACCAATACACCTTCTGCCAGTGTCATCTGCAGGCTCAGTATCTTGCCGGGGTTCCACCTCGTGGTGATGTCATTTTCTATATTAAGTCGACTCTCAAATCCCGTTGTCAGCAAATTTCTATTCTTGATATCGCGAATATTGTATTGCATCTCAAACTTGGGGTTCGCTCTATTAAAGAACAAGCTGTGTCTACTCACTGCCCCGAGGAAAATAGTGCGCTCATCTTCAAAATCCAGATCAAATGGATTCCAGACATCGACATCTGCACCTTCACTGCTGCGTCTTTGCAGGTTGACATTGCTCTGAAATGAAAAACGACTGATCAGCTTTTTCAGCCCTTTCTCGCCGTACCAAACTGCACGTGGATCTATGAGCAATTGTTGGTTGAATAACACGTTATCTGTCCTGACAAACTCTCCTGTTATGTTGGCCACTCTTATGAAATTAGCCTCATCCGGAAATGGTGCCAGCTGAAATTCGTCTAATTGCTGAATGCCGTCACCATTTAAGTCTGTCCATATGTACTGCCCCTCTCCCGGCCGCACTTCTATGTAAGTAAACTCCAGTCTCGGCTCCTGCCCAGACCCCACTTCATAGGCCGTATTTGAGCGTATGACATTTTTCAGTGCATTCAATTGATAGTTGATTCGCCCCAGGAATGTACGCTGTGGATTAAAGTCAAATGAACTGGTATCAGTCACTTCCAGATTACGAGATGTGAATGTCCAGGTCAGATTAGAGTTTTTACTTTGCTTCCATCCACCATCAAATCGCCACTCTTGCGCCCTTGATGCCAATGTAAATTCACCGTCCCGAGGCAATATATCATCTCTCAGCGTATAGCTGGCGCCCACGTGAAATGGCTTATCTGTCGGCGTAGAGACATACACTTTACCAATATCCCAATGAAAGCTTTGTGCCGCTAGTTCGCCATCTTCTGTATTGTAGAATTCATTTTTTTCCCGCTCGCCATAGACACCGATTTTTAACTTACCCAATGAGTCAAATGTCTTTGACACATCAAACCTCGGTCTCGAAAAGCGTCCCCTCGAAAAGATATCCTCTGAAAACAACTCACTACCGTAAACCTTGAGGTCATAACCAGAGAATTTAGAAGCGATATCGTACTCATGACGACTACCACTGTACACATCTTGCTGAAAAAAACCGGAGTACGCATAGGACGCAGTACCCAAAGATTCATGTACAAAACTAAAACCACCTGTCGCCAGATGCTCCTGAGCCTCCAGATTGGTATCAATATTCCAGTCCCTTTGAAACTCAGCCGGACGGTACTGATTGATCGCCCTGAAGTTTTGAGACTTTACCTCATAAAATGCAAAGGGCTCCAACGTAACTTTGCTCTTATCGGTCGAAAAGTCCAACTTTCCCTCATATGTAAAATTACCGCCCAGTCCAATGTTGTTGTCATTATCTATAACAGAAAAACGATTTCTATCCAGACTACTTATACCAAACTCCGCCTTCACATGATGGTCTTCATTAATCTTGTAGCCGGCCCCCATAGTCATCATCTGCTGCTTCTTGGGCGTTATGACTCTGCGCTTTGGCACATATCTGCCTCTTGACAGCCCTGTGATCGGGTCGGGAGATACCCATTCATATACACGACCATTAGCCAGATTAGCACCGATGATATAGTCCCCATTGCCCTCACCCACATCTGTAAATGTGGCCTGAAACAAGTCCTGCTCCTCATCATTGCTGAACACCAATATATCGCGGACAGGCGTACCATCCTCCAATATCGTGTCTCTTAGCTCATACAGTACAGCATTCTGTGGCAAGCCGTCCATCTCAGGTGGCGGTCTGATGGAATTGATAAATGCCTTATCCAGATCATCGCCTATTTGTGACAAGATAAGCTGATCCTCCTCTGTCAGTTGTTGATTACCCAGTGAAGTCCTACTATCCTGCTCGCTAAAGTAATTGATATCTACAGTCCATTTTTCTGTCTCCAGAGATGTCGATACCGTCTGCATAGACCTCAGGTAGTTTTGATCGCTGTACTCAAACTCCACTATGATCCGCACATCCTTATGGATAAGACGCTTGGCTGTGAATGTCACTTCGCCTCTGTTATAGTCAATGACGTAGTCGTATTCCAGCCCTCGCTTCATCAATTCGCCATCCAAAAAGACGCGCTCTGTATTGGCCAGCACGATGATGAATACCTCATTATCATTACCGATAAGCTTGTAGGGCCCCTGATTACCTTCATTGGGTGTTACGATCTGACGCCGAAACTTTCCCTTGGATATAGATACACTTGCCGAGCTCCGCCAGATACCTTCATCGCCGACCATGGTCTCATTTTCGACGTACAGACCTTGCGCCCTCTTGAAGTAGTTCATAAAGTAGCTGTTGGGCCGACCTATCTCGAAGTCACCCGCTCGCAGAGTATTATTGCCCTTACTGATTTGTATGAATATCCTGTCAAACTCTTGTAGCTGCTGTGTATTACCATCGGGTTGTATAGGGATGTCATTATCGGAGATGGCGGCCAATATCTCCAGGTCGTCACCCAGCGTACCTGCCAGTTGCAGGTTCAGCGATGAGTTAAGCACTAGATTTTGCCTATTACCAAAAGACAATCCACGTGAAAAGCTACCGCTATAGTTCATTCCTTCAAAATCAATGAGCGTCTCCTGCTGATCCAGGTCATCATAGCTAAATCCAATATAGTCGCCTTTCACATCCGGCTGTATGAGGGTCGTATCGATACGTCTGTATGGCGCCTTTAGGTCATATGGTAGCACACGGTACTCCACATACAGCTGCAAGCTGTCGGCACTTTCGGTCAGAGCAGGCGCTTGTATGGATAACACATTATACTCTACTTCATATTGATGTGGTGCCAGGGCATGGTGGGCACTATCTTCCACGATAGAGACATTGAGAGGTATGACAGGTAGAGAGTCTATCACGACATCATTACCATAGCAGATGATATACTTGGCCTTGAGAT
>SLDF01000272.1 GCA_007125435.1 Saprospiraceae bacterium | reverse complement strand
TGTCTTCTCATGCCAGGCCTTGTCTTTTGTCATGGCGCGGAGTGTATTGGTGTCCACCTCAAAGGCAACAGCCAATTGGATGAAGTTATCTATATTTTCCGGAGAAACACCGTCGGCATATATGGCTTTTTGAATGGCTGAAGCGTAGGCTATACTGTGCTCAGGCGCCAATTCATTGAATGCCGTTGCTGCCAAAGAGCCTGGCCACGAGTTCATGACAGTAAGACCTTCATTGAACAAATCATCAAGGTAGTCTTGTCCAAATTTGACACCAGTCATATCTTCTACTCTCTTGTAGGCATCTTTTATAAATGGAGCAATCTCACCTACCGGTCCTACCCTGTCTCCCAAAATCATGCCTCCCGGGATGGCTTTGCATTCCAGCACGTCATCATATGAATCTGCTAAAGACGTGATGACCGGAGAAAATCCATAACACCATCCGCATATAGGATCATATACATAATACAAAGTGGGCCTTTCGTTCTGCGCTGACATACTGGTAAAATTTAAAACTAAAAACAATGAAATAAATACTTTTTGAGAAAGATAATGTTTAAAGTAGGTAAACCGAAAATGTAGTATTGTATTCATATCTCAATCACTGATGTTATGGATGTATTTCAGAATGTCGTTTTTTTCTGGTCAAGCATCAGCGCTGCGCAACAGTGGCGACCCTAAGGGAGCCAGACCGGATGGAACGAATGTGGAATCCGGGCCGACCGTTCAGGGAGCTGTGAAGCATAGCGACCCAACGACGACAGGAGGAGGGTGATGCCCAAAGCGACAAATAGAAATGCACCCAATGGTATTATGTAATAGTCATTCAACAAATTTGCTTTAAACAAGTTTGACATTAAAGTTTATATCATTGATTTATTGAATTCTCAAATTATTGTGCATTTTTGCAATTGATCAATCAAAAATAAGAAATAATATATATGGCTGAGATTATACGCATGCCCAGAATGAGTGACACCATGGAAGAAGGTGTAATTGTAGGATGGGAGAAGAAAGTAGGTGATAAAGTAGAGCCGGGAGATATACTGGCTGAAGTAGAAACCGATAAAGCCACCATGGAATTGGAGTCCTTTTATGAAGGGGTATTGTTGCACATCGGTATCGAAGAAGGGCCGGTACCTGTGGACGGTGTCATTGCTGTGATAGGCGAAGAGGGTGAGGATTTCGAAGCCCAGCTCAAAGAAGCCGAAAGTCAAAGCAGCGCCGCAGCTGATGCCGATGGCGGAGAGTCAAAAGAAGAGTCTAAAAAAGACGACACCACTACTAGCCAGCCTCAACAAACTGAATCAGCTCCGGAATCAAGCTCAGATGAGGATGAAAGAATAAAAGCTTCACCACTGGCAAAGTCAATGGCTAAAGAAGCCGGCATAAATCTCTCTAATGTAAAAGGTTCTGGAGATCAAGGGCGAATTGTCAAAAAAGATGTCGAAGCGGCTATGGCTGACCAATCTGCGCAGCCACAAGCTGAAGGAAAGTCTGAGTCGGCTACCACTGTATCTTCTTTCTCTATGCAAGACGATTACGAAGAAGTGAATGTCAGCCAAATGCGCAAAACCATCGCGCGCAGACTTGGAGAAAGCAAATTTTCTGCACCGCATTTCTACCTGACCATTGAATTGGATATGGACAAGGCAATAGCAACCAGGAAGCAGATCAATGAAATGGCAGATGTTAAAATATCATTTAATGACCTCGTGGTAAAGGCCGCCGCTGTCGCCTTGAGACAACACCCTGCTGTCAATGCAGCCTGGCTGGGCGATAAAATCAGATACAACAAGCACGTCCATATGGGTGTAGCCGTTGCTGTAGACGAAGGTCTATTGGTGCCTGTCATCCGCAATGCTGACTTCAAGTCACTGAGTCAACTCAATGCGGAAGTCAAAGAAATGGCCGGTAGAGCTCGTGAGAAAAAGCTTAAGCCCGAAGAGATGCAAGGCAATACATTTACCATTTCCAACCTTGGTATGTTTGATATAGAAGAGTTTACCGCGATTATCAATCCACCGGATTCGTGCATACTGGCTGTGGGATCAATCAAACAAACCCCCGTTGTCAAAGATGGTGAGATCGGTATAGGAAATCGTATGAAAGTAACCTTATCTTGTGATCACCGCGTAGTCGATGGTGTAACCGGAGCAAAATTCCTTCAAACCTTTAAGCAATTACTAGAAGATCCCATCAGGATGATTGTCTGATGATAGTAATATATACTTGCCAGAGCAAGTCAATTTAAAAGAATGAGCACGGCTAGATAATTAGTCGTGCTTATTTATTTGTATATTAATTGCTTATCCAGGATGACCGCTAGTAGAAGAAGCATAAACAAATAAACAATTTTCTTACTGAAGTAAATGTAGTAGCTCTGGAAACAAATAGTTTATAATGCTTATTTTATAATTATATTTGCATCGTGGTCAGCCGGCCTTGCTGATTGGTCACTTTAATTAAAATGATATATGAAGCTTATTCGAAATTTTTGTGTGATTGCACACATTGACCATGGAAAAAGTACATTGTCTGATCGCATGTTAGAGATCACTCAGACTATTGGTGAACGTGAGATGCAAGATCAGGCTTTGGACAATATGGACCTGGAAAGAGAAAGAGGCATAACTATAAAGAGCCATGCCATTCAGTTATATTACCCTGCTAAAGATGGTAACACTTATACCTTTAACCTAATTGACACGCCGGGTCACGTTGACTTTTCGTACGAAGTATCTCGATCTATAGCCGCCTGTGAAGGGGCTTTACTTCTTGTAGATGCTGCACAGGGCATACAGGCACAGACGATTTCCAATCTGTATCTTGCTATAGAACACGATCTGGAGATCATTCCTATATTGAACAAAGTAGATATGGAAAGTGCCATGATAGACGAAGTCAGTGATCAAATCATTGACCTCATTGGTTGTAAAAAAGAAGAAATCATACTGGCCTCCGGAAAGACCGGTCAGGGTATACCGGATATATTAGAGGCTATTGTAGATCGTATACCCGCCCCCACAGGAGATGTTAACGCCCCATTACAAGGTCTTGTTTTTGATTCTGTTTACAATCCATTTAGAGGCGTTGTTGCCTATGTAAGGATAATGAATGGTGTCTTAAATCAGGGGGATACCGTTCGATTTGTCAATACAAAAAAAGAATACGATGCCGATGAAATCGGTATACTTCAGATGAATCAAGTACCGAAGAAAAAGCTTGAAGCAGGAAATGTAGGCTATATCATCACAGGGATAAAAATATCTAAAGAAATCAAGGTGGGTGATACCGTCACTACTGTAGATAATCCCTGCGAAAAAGCCATTCAAGGATTTGAAGATGTAAAACCCATGGTTTTTGCCGGTATTTACCCTATCGACAACGACGATTTTGAAGACCTAAGAGATGCCCTGGAAAAACTCCAACTCAATGATGCATCCCTGACATTCGAACCAGAGTCGTCTGCTGCGCTTGGGTTTGGATTCAGATGTGGTTTTCTAGGTATGTTGCACCTCGAAATCATACAGGAAAGACTATCCAGAGAATTTGACCAGGATGTGATTACTACCGTACCCAATGTATCCTACCAGGCTATGCTGACCAAGAGAGGGTCAGAAGAATTTAATGTCAATACACCTAATGACTTTCCAGATCCCGGCGTATTGGCCTATGTAAAAGAGCCTTACATTCAAGCACAGATTATTACCAAGCCCGAATTTATAGGCGCCATCATGACCCTGTGCCTGGATAAACGAGGTGAATTGAAAAAGCAAATATATCTGACTCAAGAGCGTGTAGAATTACATTTTGACCTCCCGCTTGCAGAGATTGTATTTGATTTTTACGATAAGCTCAAGTCTGTTTCCAAAGGCTACGCCTCCTTCGATTACCAACCACTCCACTACAAAGAGACGGATCTCGTTTTGCTTGAATTAAAATTAAATGGGGAGCCTGTAGATGCTCTGTCGGCCTTAGTCCACAGAACAAAAGCAGAGTCTATCGGACGAAAAGTCTGCAAAAAGCTAAAAGACCTTCTACCCAGACAGCAATTTATGATTGCAATTCAAGCCGCTGTCGGTGCCAAAATCATCGCTAGAGAAACCATATCAGCACTGCGCAAAGACGTGACAGCTAAGTGTTATGGCGGTGACATTACCCGTAAACGTAAACTCCTCGAAAAGCAGAAAAAAGGTAAAAAGAAGATGCGTCAAGTCGGTAATGTAGAAGTGCCTCAAAAAGCATTTTTAGAAGTCCTTAAATTAGGAGATTAAATGAGATTATTATCTAAGTCTATTTTATGTACGGTCTGTATGGTCAGCATTTTAGCCTGTGAGCAAGGGGAGTCTGATTTCTCCTTAAGTCCACAACCGATTATTGGTGAGACCTATACGTATCACCTGGAATCCGTGTCCACAAGATCATTTGCTAATGATGAAGAAGTCATGACGCAAGATTATACCTTTAGTTTTGTATTTGGCCACATCGTAGAAGGCCACTATCCGACAAAAGCCACATTTGAATCCTACGACATCGAGCGACCGGAAGATGTCCGTTTCACCGAAATCATGGCAGAAGTTCAGCAAAGACTATTGAGCGACACTGCCCAGTACACACTTAGCCCTACCGGTGCCTTTGCTTATCAAACAACAGTAGACTACAGCATTTTCGAACAAGCAGATCAAATGGATGACCCTGAGAATTATATAGAGGTCATGACTTTGTATATGGAAGAAAACATACGGTCTAATCACTTTCTCGAATGGGTCGCCTATGCCCCTGATACGACAGTACATCGTAAGTCTACCTGGTATACCACTTCGGATCTAAATCTGATGGGGTTAGTAGATATCGATCGCACATTTAACTGGGAGGTGAAATCAGTCAGTTCTAGTAGCATGAAAATTCAAGGCGAAAGTAAAGTTGGTAATTTCGGTTTTAAATTAGAAGATAATGAGTTAGCTAGTATGAATATGATGTTTGAAGGGACGATCATATCCACCTATAATTACACCATATCACGACCAGACAATATGATACTACAAGCAGAAATTACTGTAGAGACCGATGGCATTGTCAAAAACAAGATAGACGATGTATTAGATGGTTCTATCATCAATGAGCCACTTATCGGCAAGGCAAAAACGACAGTTAGACGGGTGAGGTAGTTTTAAGAGATAGATTTTTCGGGCGTGACCCCTTGCTATCGCCGGTGTCGGGCTTATATCGTATCCTACTTATCGTTTCATTTTCGTATATTTACGTATCATATCGTATTATTTTAAATGAAAGTATACAATTTTGAATTAGATTTTGACTGGGAATTGATCACCAACATAAGCAAATTGGATCGATTTGATGCCTCCTGGAATTCAATAGAAAAAAGAGAAGGTCAAAGCCTTAAACAGCTCAAGTCTATCGCAACTGTCAGAAGTGTTGGTGCTTCTACACGCATTGAAGGATCGAAGATGAGTGATGAAGAGGTTGATTTTTTATTACGCAATCTTTCAATCGATAAATTAAACGAAAGAGATCAGCAAGAGGTCGCTGGATATTTTGAAGCTTTAGACATTATTTCAGAATCATATAATGACATACGAGTAACGGAAAACGAAATAAAAAACCTTCACAATATCCTATTGAAATATAGCGAAAAAGATCAATGGCATAAAGGCAATTATAAGCAACACAGTAATAATGTGGAAGGAAATTTACCTGATGGTACCAAACAACTGATTTTTGAGACAACTCCTCCCGGCTTTGAAACAGATGATGCAATGAGATCTCTATTCGAATGGTACAATAGGGATACTCAAACACACCAACTCGTTAAAAGCGCTCTTTTCTCTTACGAATTTGTTACCATTCACCCTTTTCAAGATGGTAATGGGAGACTGAGTAGATTACTAGCCAGTCTACTCCTTCTAAAAGGTGGGTATAAATGGATTCAGTATGTCAGTTTCGAACATGAAATTGAAAGTCGAAAACCCGAATATTACAGAGAATTAAGAAGCTGTCAAGCTCAACGGCCAAATGAGAACGTAACAACTTGGATTAATTTCTTTTTCAGTGCTTTAATGAATATGCAAGAACAGCTTTTGGCCAAACTGGAACAAGCTGGAACAACTTCAAAATTGTCCCCACGAGAAAAGTCAATATTGGCATTCATTTCAGACCATGCAGGATGCAAATCAGGAGACATTGCTAAAAATCTTGACATACCGAGCCCTACTGTTAAACGTATACTTAGTCATTTGCTAAATTTGAATTTAATCGAACGCCATGGAATCGGTCCTGGCACAAATTATTCATTATTATAAAAAACGAAATGTAACAAACGATATAGCGCATGCCTATTCTGAGTTACTTGAAACAGAATTGCAAAACCGATACTTTAGTGGCGCTTTTAGAAGTTCAGAGACACATGCCGTATCTGGACGACAAACGAATATGACTGGTCTTATGACCCTATTATTCAGGGATCTCTTCAAAATCGGCTAAATAAACTTACAATTACGGTTCAATAACTAATTTGCCATAGTTGTAACCTGTTTCGGAGTTGACACGGATGTGATAAACGCCGGGTTGCCATGAAGATGGTATGTTTATTCGAATTGGATTGTCCTGATAGGAGGAGTGATGTATCAACTGGCCTTGAGTGTTGAATAGAGAAACTGTTACAGCCTGGTCAAAGAAATGAGAAATATTAAAGAAAGAGCTAGAAGGGTTAGGGTGAATCTTCAAAATGGGCGTGTTCTCGTTTTCCTTGTTTATGACTGAACTGCTGAAATCTGGTTGGAAATAAGTACTGTAAAAGAGATGCACATCTTCATTAGAAGACACATGATTAAATTCCATGAGTTTATCTTTCGAGTGGGTAAGGCAATGTATATTTAAATGCTTAGTTGTAATTGGAGAAGGGTATGTAGCTAAATTTTCGAGTTTTTCATTATCTATATACCATGTGGATAAATCAAAAGATTGATAATCATTGATATTAATTATTGAGGTTATAAATCCATCATTCCACGGAGTTTGATCACGTAATACAAAGGATCTTTCATCCGGAAAATCAAACCATTGCAGGGAATCATTTAATGTGTGAATCCCTATAGTATGACTATAATTAGTTTCATCGGGCGAAGATAAAATACGGAACAGGCCTGAGTTCTGATTAAGCCAAAATCTATGCTGCGATTCTTCCAAAGTATCCCTCTTCAATACATCAAAATGGATGTCCAGATATTGGATTTCGGTATAGTATGAATTGTCAATATCTGAATTATATACAATTTCTAGAATTAAAGTGTCATGAATATTGCCTAGAATGGAAGCTCTAACAATTCTGTCTTCGAGTCGAGGAAAGGTATTAATATATTCTAATTTCATGTCTGAATTTGCCCGGCCGATTATCCTTCTGTTACCCTCAGTTAAAGCTATAAATACCGGATGTTCCCCAAACTTTGTAGCTTGTATTATGCGGTAATCCTGGTAGCTCGGGTCTTCCCAGTCCAACTGGCCTGATTCCATTTTCCCATCAATATCTATCCTGAAATATCTTGGCAAGTCTGGCGAGATATACCAATCGGAAGCATTATACCTTTCAAGGGTAAAAATAATTAATTCATCATTTTCTCCCATCATTAAAAAATGATCGACCCAGTCAACATCTAAAATGTTCAAACTTTGATGCCATTGATACCTTTGCGCCTTATCAATTCTCATAATGATCCACTCATTGATACCCGAGGTATTAAAAGCCGCAGACTCAAACAATACTACGAAGCCGCCTTTCGAATCTGGTAGCACTCTATGCAATGAATGAATATCTTCTATATCATAAAACATATTGCTACCATCTTCAAGGATTGGAAACATTGCAGTCATGTCAGGTGGCACTCTATCTATTTCTTTAAATTCAGTGTCTCTTACTCTACCAAAATGGGACGAAAAGCTATAATTCAATGCATACCTATAACCCACTGATACATCTTCTAAATTCGAGACATCAGAACGGCACAAATAGGTAATATTAACGAGCAAAGATTCGCCAGGAAGAACAAATCCACCTCCCTCTTTTGGCTTGATAATGGCAGACTTAGCTTCACGATGAACTATAAAGTCAATTGGTCTGTTCCCAATTACCTCAATGGGTTCCCAGAGCACTTCATCAGAATCGAAATCAATGTATAATACATTAAAAGGAAGGAGCGTGTCGGAGTTATTTTTGAGAACGAGTAAGTCAGATTTTACACGCTGTTGTATATCAGGATATTCTGTTGGGAGTAAATGATCAGTATTGTAAACATATTTTGTCGTAGTAAACCGGGTGGCACTTCGTCTAAGTGTGGCCTGCCATGCCAGATGACTAACTTCTTTATGCTTATTGTGAAACCCTGTCGATGGAAAACCAGATACTGTGTAGCCACAACCGGTGATCAATGTAGATTGCTGAGTGGATAAATGAGAACTTTTAGGTTGAACTATTTCTGCATACCATGTTGCGCCCAGTCCATTTCTTATTAACTTTTGCACTTCTCCCGGAGCGAGAATCAATGAGTTTGTTTCCTTTAAGATTGCATTAGCATAGATGTCGAGATCGGCAGACACCGTACCCCTTTGGTGAAGATTCTTTATCTCAAAACATACCTGATCATTATCGATACATGAAGAAACCACTTGAAGGGCATCTTCTTTTGAAAAGGACTCGGACGAAGAAAAGCATTCGTGCATCTCTGGTATGTAAGCATGGTATTCTATGAGTTGTCCTACGTCCATTTTTTTATCCGAAACAAATTTCATGTGGATGTATTTAACTTCGCCCGGGGACAGGCTTATCTCCCAGCTTAGTTGATCACCTTGCACCTGTGAAGCTTGTATTGATGAAGATATGGGTCTTAAGTCGGTTGAATGTTTTAGCTTTACATTCATATCTGATACTGAATACGTTCCAACATTTCTTGCTAAAAGTGTCACGGTGTTCGTGTCCTTAATGACAAAATCTTCACCGAATAAATGTAATTGAACTTTTGGGCAAGGAACAGGGTCTTTGAAAAGTATGATATCCGGCTCTCCATTTTCAGTTGTGATTATTGTGTCTGCGTCTATCCACTGACCACTGACATATAGTCTAGGATTTAAAGGACTACTTGAAGTATACAATTGAGTAATAATACCTTCCCCTTTAGTCTTTATAGCAGCTTGATCCTGTTGCAAACGAATCCAACCATCTGTGGCTGGAACTGTATCGCCTTTGTGGTTGATTACTTTACATTGAAAATTCAAGAGCACATCTTGGAATAGATTCGTTTTATCCAGGCCTAAAGCATTTGTTCTTCGGCTCTGAAATTGTCCCAACATAATAATATAATCCTCATTTTCATGAATGGATCTAATCCTATAGCCGCTTTCAGGCAGATCCATATAGCTTATTATTTCAGGCTGATCACTGTAATAAGCAAAAACCTGTTTGTCAGTGTAACCAATTAGCAATACCCTCTGATTAGAGTAAACAAATATCTTACTTACACTAAGACCTCGTGGAAGTACTTGTTGGTGAATATTTAGCAATTCATGGTCATTCGAGTAAACTCGTCTGACGAGACTTCCAGCTCTAATATAGATGAGTTCATAGCATGAGTCCTTTGCAATAACTTGCAAAGTCGAATACCCTCCACCGATGTCAAAATCATCAATTTGATATTGAGTTTGCTCTTCCCCAAGCTCATTAAGCAAAACACATCTCGCTTTATAAGCTACAGGCCAAATCGAATACTCTTCAATAGATACTATAAGAACTTGTCCATTGTGAAGTGGGTAGGCGCTCAACGCCTTTTGCGAGAAGGATTGCGGCGTTCCAAAATGAAAAACTCTATCAAGAGAGGCGTCTCGCGCTGTAATATGGCGATTATAAAATACACCAGCACTATGTTTCAAGAGATAGCCGTTATAATAAGGTTTTACTGAATGTAATTTACTATTAGGATCAGTAATGGATTGTAAAATCTCCCATTCTGGCGATAATTTTACTATAAGCGTGCCATTTCCGTCTTCAAAAAAGACGATAATATTTTCACCATCATAGTGCAATGCTTTTATGTACTTAAAATTGAATTCGTCAGGAAATACATATTCCGTAATTTCTTCTCCGTCTGAGTTTATAAAAACTAGTTTAGACTTTCTGGCATCAGCCGATTCCCTATAACTTATCCCTATTACAGAATTGCCATTTTCGGTGGGTGTGCAAGCAACAATACCATGATAAAGGAAATGGTTGAAATCGCTATGGGAGATAGTCCATTTTTGTCCACTTGCCAAGGAAGATATGATCATGAGCAAAAATAAAATATGGTAAATTGGTTTGCCGGCCATAGCAGGATCATTGATGGTTTGTAATAAGGTCAAAGAGTCGCATTCCTAAAAGTAAGTTATTTTTCGCTAAATAGAAAAAAAACTTAAGAATAAACGAGTGAAATTCATTCAGATGCGGTAAAGTTCATTTTACCATTCCTGACCAATTCATAATGCTCTTTTTAGCAGGGGCAAGTGCGATCCCGGCTCAACATCCTAAAGTATTGACTAAAATCGCAATCCTTTTCAAAGAACCGACCCGCCCCTGACTCGGCATCGACTACACACATTAAGATCAACACAACTGTATTTATAATCTTTACAATTCAGGCTTGACTGCGTGAGGGATAGAAGTGATATGAGCGGGTATGGCATATGTAGTGGAGCGCTGGAGGGAGGGGCGACCGAACGGAAGCCACTCAAAACAGCAGCGACACTCTATGGCAGACCTGAGAATACAAGCGGATAGCCCGACCCCGACACTCAATCCCTTGAGTGTCGGGGTCACGCCCAATATCACCAAATCCCTATCAAATCAATGACAATATATGCACAAATCTGGATGAAGATCTCGTTAAAAATGACTATTTTGCGCCAAAAGAAATAGAATATATGGCCAAAATAGACATTGACTTTAATAAGAATGAGGACAGTATGAAATTGGCGATTGCCAAAATGGATCGCTATATGATTGATATCAAAAAGGGCGGTGGTAAGAAGCGGCTGGAAAAGCTGAAGGCGAAGGGTAAAATGCCGGCGAGAGAGCGGGTGAAATACCTGATTGATGAGGACTCTGACTTTTTTGAAATAGGTGCTTTTGCGGGATTTGGCATGTATGAGGAACACGGTGGATGTCCTGCCGGCGGTGTGATAGCCGGTATCGGGAGAGTGAGAGGACGACAGTGCATGATCGTAGCCAATGACCCTACGGTAAAAGCCGGTGCATGGTTTCCGATCACTGGCAAGAAAAATCTAAGGGCACAAGAAATAGCCATGGAAAATAGATTGCCTATCATCTACCTCGTGGATAGTGCAGGTGTATATCTACCGATGCAGGATGAGATCTTCCCCGATAAAGAACACTTTGGTCGAATATTCAGAAACAATGCGCGTATGTCAAGTATGGGTATACCGCAGATCGCTGCCATCATGGGTAGCTGCGTGGCCGGAGGTGCCTACTTGCCCATCATGTCTGATGAAGCCCTCATCGTCGATGGGCACGGGTCTATCTTTCTGGCAGGGCCCTATCTGGTCAAAGCCGCCATAGGCGAAGACGTGGATAAAGAAACACTTGGCGGCGCAACGACACAGTCCGAAATATCAGGGGTAACCGACTATAAAATGCCGGATGATCCCACCTGCCTGGACACCATCAAAGACTTAATAGATAAAATAGGACACTTTGATAAAGCTGGATTTGATCGCGTGGAAGCTAAACCGCCTAAGCATGACGCCAAAGAATTGCTAGGCCTCTACCCGGAGAAAGGCGCCAAACCTTACAACACTAAAGAATTGCTCAAACGCATCGTAGATGACTCCAAGCTCACCTACTACAAAGACGGCTATGGCAAGACCATCGTCTGTGCCTATGCCCGCATAGATGGTTGGTCGGTCGGTATCGTAGCCAATAATCGGGAGATCGTCAAGACCAAGACAGGAGAAATGCAATTTGGTGGGGTGATCTACTCTGACTCTGCCGATAAGGCCGCTCGATTCATTATGAATTGCAATCAAAAGAAAATTCCACTGGTATTCATGCATGATGTGACCGGATTCATGGTGGGCAGTCGGTCAGAGCACGGCGGTATAATCAAGGATGGCGCCAAAATGGTCAATGCCGTGTCCAACTCCACGGTGCCAAAATTTAGCATCATCATCGGCAACTCATATGGCGCCGGCAACTATGCCATGTGCGGCAAGGCCTATGACCCGAGATTAATCGTGGCCTGGCCAACGGCTAAAATAGCTGTCATGGGCGGTGCTCAAGCCGCCAAGGTGCTGACTCAAATTCAGGTCGCTTCATTGAAGTCTAAAGGGCAAGCCCCCGACCCGGCCGAGGAGAAAAAACTATTTGAAAAAACAAAAAGTCGCTATGACGAGCAGACGACGCCATACTATGCTGCAGCCAGACTATGGGTAGACGCCATCATTCACCCCACGGAGACCAGGCAAATCATCTCCATGGGTATCGAAGCTGCCAATAATGCGCCCATAGAGAGATTCAATCCAGGCGTATTGCAAACCTAAATTCGTCAGCACCGCAAAGTAAAAATTCATTATGCTATCAAAGTTCATACCGATCGGAAATGTCCATCAAGCTAAAATCTTAGACGGACAACTGGTACTCCATTGCTCAGAGGGCGTGGTCAAAGTCAACAACCTCACCAACGGTGCTATCCATATACAAATGGGACGGCACAAAGACGACTTTGCTCCCCACAGCTATACCGTGGTGGATAAGGACCAGGTGGATATCTCCTCATTCAAAGAGGACAACCTCCACATCACGATAAACTGCAATCGCACGACACTCCGCATTACAAAAGAAGGCACATACATCGACATGCTGGATGCCCAGTCCGGAGATGTCATACTCGCTGATGAGCGAGGGCTAGGCACTTGCTGGCATAGAACGGGCTTTACATGCTACAAGAAAAAACTGGATGGCGACCGATTCGTAGGACAAGGCGGTAAGACCGGACCTCTGGACAAATCAGGGCAGGCTTTTACCTGCTGGAATACCGATAGCTTTGGATTCGGACCGGATACAGACCCTGTCTATACCAATATACCCTTCTACATCGGTATCTCCAATGGGCATCCTTATGGCATATTTCTGGACAATACATCGAAGACACACTTTGATTTCGGTGCATCTAACTACAGGTATACCAGCTTTAGTGGTGAAAGTGGCTGGTGCAATTACTACTTTTTCTACACAGGAGACATCAGAGGTATACTGGATCAATACAGCCGCCTGACAGGTAAAGCAGAATTACCCCCAAAATGGAGTCTGGGCTTTCAACAGTGCAGGTACAGCTATTACCCGCAATCAGAAGTCGTCAGGCAAGCTCAAGCATTCCGACAGAAAGACATACCTGCCGACGTGATTTATCTGGACATCCACTACATGGATCAGTACAAAGTCTTCACGTGGCACCCCGAGTATTTTCCGGATCCCCATCAGCTGATCCAGAACCTCAAAGACCTGGGCTTCAAAGTGGTGGTCATCTTCGATCCCGGCATCAAGGTAGAAGAAGGCTATGAAGTCTATGAAAGTGGACTTTCTCAAGATGTATTTGTCAAATACATTGACGGTCAACTCATGGAAGGCGATGTGTGGCCGGGCAAGTGCCATTATCCGGACTTTACCAGTCCAAAAGCCAGAGCCTGGTGGGGTGATTATGTCAAGAAGTGGCGAGCACAAGGTGTACACGGCTTTTGGAACGATATGAATGAGCCGGCGATCTGGGGCAAAAACTTCCCGGATGCAACAGTTTTTCACTATGAAGGTGAAGAAGCGACTCACCTCGATGCCCATAATATCTATGGTATGCAAATGTCCAGAAGTACAAAAGAAGGTGCCGAACAAGCCAATGCCAACGAGCGGACTTTTGTGCTGACCAGAGCCGGATTTGCCGGCAATCAGCGATACAGCGCCATATGGACGGGTGATAATATTTCTAATGAAGAACACATCCATCTGAGTGCAAGAATGATCACAAGCCTGGGGCTAAGTGGGATGCCGTTTAGCGGTGCAGATGTCGGTGGGTTTGTGGGTGAATGCAGTGCAGACCTGTTCAAGAGGTGGATTGCAGTGGGGGCTTTCCAGCCCTTATTCCGAAGTCACACTATGGTCAACAGCCGTGCTGCAGAGCCCTGGTCCTTCGGCGAAGAAGCAGAAGAAATAGCCAGAAACTATATAGCACTCCGGTATCGGCTCCTCCCCTATTGGTACAGTTTGTTTTACGACTATACCCAGACCGGCACGCCACCCGTCAGGAGCCTCATCATGGATGACTGGACCAACCAGGCTGCCTTTGATCCCGCATTTGAAAACCAATTTTATGTGGGTGACACTATCTTAGTCTGCCCTATTGGCCCTTCTGAGCAATACAAGAAAATTTATTTACCACCCGGTCAATGGTACAGCCTTTATAACGATGAACAGTATGAAGGTGGCAGAGAATGGGTAATAGAAACCGATCCGCATATCATACCGGTATTCGTCAAGGCAGGAGCGATATTGCCGGTGTATACGCTGCCTGGACAGTCGGCAGAAGACACACATACGTCTATAGACCTACACATCTACGGGCTGGATCACGACAGTGAGATACTGTGGTATGACGACGACGGATCGACACTTGATCACAAGGATGGCAATTATGCTTTGCAACATATTTCAATAGAATCAGATAAAAAAATTGTTAAATTTTCTGACCAGAAAGGCACCTATAAGAGTCCGATAGAGCAGGTGCATATCATACTACACGGTATCGAAAAACCCTTGAAAATAGAGGCAGACAGTATATCTATAAAGGGAGAAAAAACAGATTATCGTTTTGTCAAACCGATCACCAACTTCGACCCATTTTATACGCCGGGCAAAGACGACAAAACAATATTTGGCGTGCAAAAATTCACTTTGCCATTGCAAAAGTCATCAAAGTTTTTCAAATTTATAACAGACTGACTATTAATGCGCCTTTGATCAAATTTCTTTTGTGTAATTTTAACACTATCAAATGCTTTGATATTCAAACAAAATAATATATCTTTGCGTCAGCTAAACAAAATTATATCAAAATGAGCATCAAGAAGCAATTTTTAAAGTCAAAGCCAGTGTGTAAAGTTACTTTCGCATTAGACGCGGATCAAGTTAACAATGCAGAAACAGTAGCTGTACTGGGAGAATTCAACGACTGGAACCCTGAGGCACACCCAATGAAGAAATTCAAAAATGGTAATTTCAGAACAACAATCGATTTGGAATCTGACAAATCTTACCAATTCCGTTACTTAGTAGACGGTAAAATGTGGGTTAACGATACTGAGGCAGATCAGTTCGCGCCTGCAGGTATTGCACAAGAGGAAAACGCAGTCATCGAGCTGTAAGGAAACTGGAAATGGTTTTGAAAAAAGAAAGCTGCTCGGGGTAACCGGGTGGCTTTTTTTTATTGAGTTAATCTTCAGATTTGGCTAATCATCAGTAAAATCAGCCAACAGCATACTCTTAATATTATCATGACCGAACTCTCTCAGTTTCTTTCTAAGTCGGTACTTATTCTTCCGAACACTTCCAGGTGATATGCCAAGTGCCATACCAATTTCCTTAGTATCTAGACCCAATCGTAATAGTGCCATAAGTCTCAGATCACCTTGAGAGAATGGTATTTTGGAGTTTTCTGCTTCAGCAAGGAAGTCACCGTGTATTTGTCCAAAAGCCTCTCTAAATATTTGCCAGTCCTCTTCTGTAAGAATTTGTATTTTATTTAAGGATGTCAAATATGAGTCTTTATCAGTATCAGAGGATATTTCATTTGTTTCAATTTGGCCTTTAAGCTCTTCGTACATTTGAGTTTTGCTCCTAAGTTTCTTCACTAGATCATTGAGTGTATTATTAGCTTGAGTGAGTTTTTCGGAGAGTCTAGCTTTTTCCTTTTCTCTTTTTCTTTTCTGCCGAACAACTTCAAAGGCCAATAAGCCAAAACCAAGAAGGCTTAAAATGGCAT
This sequence comes from Saprospiraceae bacterium, assembly GCA_007125435.1. Taxonomy (GTDB): domain Bacteria; phylum Bacteroidota; class Bacteroidia; order Chitinophagales; family Saprospiraceae; genus SLDF01. Next base: position 7,588 of record SLDF01000272.1, on the reverse strand, counting down.
AGATAATAATCGTTTGATTCCATCTGAGTCTATTTAATTGAAGTTCAGCTTCTTCGGTCTTGAGCTTTTGACTTTCTAAGAGATATTCATTTCTAGCATTAACAATATCAATCTTATTATTTTGGCTGATCACTTTAAAAGAATCCTTAAGCTCATGATAAGCTTCACTATATTCTAGAGCTACATCAAATTGCTTCAGTTCTTTATACAAGCGATATTGACCAAGCCTTAAATTGGTCAAGCTTACAGCGCTCTCCACGGAAGAGTGGAGAAGGCTATCGGCTATGTTGTACACACTTACAGCTCTTTGCAACTGGCCTGTTTCTCTGTATAGTAACCCTAGAGAAATTAATACATCTACTTTGTGCACACCATAATTCTCTACTTCTTCCAATAGGCTCAAAGACTGTCTGGCTATATTTATGGCTTTTAATTTTTCACCTTTTCGTCTAAGTGCATCTGCGAGGTTACTCATCAATAGACCTTGCCAAAAAATATCATTATCTTCTGTAGCAATATCTAAAGCATCTTCAAAGGCACTTATTGCCTCATCCAATTGATTTACTTGTCTATAAACCAGTCCCTTAGTATTGTAGAATAGCATTTTATTTATTTCGATACTTTCATCACCGAAATCATTAAGGCTTTCAGCTATTAAAATAGCATCTGCGGCTTTATCGTACTTTAAAGTTTTGTAATTAAACTCAGCCACCAGCTTCACAATGTTGCTCTTACCTACGATGACACTATCGAGCAACAAAGCCAAATCCATAATTTTCACACTTGCCTCCGAGGCCTCTTCAAATAGAGAAAGTCTCATGTAGTGATCAAGCTCTTTTTCCAAAAAAACCAGCTCCCATATCATATCGTCATTAGCTCTGGCTATCTGGATTGCCTCTTTTATTAAATGATACCTCATGTGGGGCAAAGTATCAACCAATGTCAATAACTCTACGCTATTTGACATGCATCGGATTTTATTTCTATAACCTTGAAAAGTATTGATCTGATCACTAATTCTTACACCATACAGAAAACCTTTCTCAGAAAGCTGTTCCTTGTCTAATCTATGGACGATGGAACTGACAGTATCAATTAAATCAATTTTTTCATTATTTGACGTAGAGGATAGTACTTTGGACCATATACTATCCAGGTTTTGAGCGTTCAGCTCGAAAATGCTAATAAAGACTAACCCAACAATATGTATAACAATTATAAAAAATCTCTGCATCACTTAATTCTTGCTTTAACTCCAAGTCTTTACATCTTAATCAAATAATTAGGGTGAAAATTGTTTTTACATATCAATTTCACTAACCCTGATTTTTTAGTACCACAAATAGTCTGGGAATAGGTATACTCTATTTAAAAGATAAATTAATCTCCTATTTTCTTTGGCAGCTATGAAAAAGGCTCCCAATCCACTCAAAACATATATGCGACATATTTGGCAGCATCTACTGCAAGTATACAAAATTTTATTTGTCCACGATATGTCTACATTTAATTAATAATAGGAAGATGTCTACAAGGCTGTCCTTGAATAAATTAATAGGTAGTTAGACTCCGCACATAGATTTGCCATTGAACAACAAAATATAACTACTATTTTATGAAACACTTCACACACACTATTGCAAAATTACTAGGATTATTTATTTTTCTATGGGCATCAGCATTACCTACCATACAGAAGAGCGGTCTAAATGCATCAGTTCCTATGGTAAGCGAAATGGTCAGCAATCCCGATGTTATCTATTATGTAAGAGAGGGGTCTCCTGATGGCGGTAATGGATTAAGCTGGGACAATGCATTTAACAATTTAAGTGATGCATTGCAAACCATGAACACTTTGCCTGAAGATTGGCAATATGAAATAAGAATATCACAGGGCGTGTATAAGCCCAATCGCGATATTTTTGGAATGGAGGTATTTCCAGGACCGTCGGAGAGACTTGCTACTTTTCCATTAATGCGATCAGTAAAAATCATTGGAGGTTATGCACCAACTGGCAATCCATCTGAAAATGATTATGACCCAGAGCTTTATCCAACTGTATTGAGCGGAGACATACACAATGCTTTAGCTACTGACGCCGACGGAGTGGTAACAGAAATCAATGACAACCTTCCGGAAAATCAAAAACCGGTACTACATGTTGTTACAGCATTGGCAGACAATTCAAGTCAGTCTCATGAGATCAAAGGGGTTACAATAACAGGAGGGTTTGCAGATTTATCTGGCAATGGAGGACATGGTGGAGGCTTTATTGCCTTAGGCTTTGGCAACAATAGCCATGAAGTGAGTTTGAGAAATGTAAAATTGCTATCTAATTATTCAAACCTGGGGGGAGCATATCATATCACAAATCCAAATAGTTCTTCAAATATATTTTTGTCATTTGTTGAAAACTCAATATTTCAGGGTAATAAAAGTAATAGTGGTGGAAGTGCAATTGATTTTCGCGCAGAAAGCCATATCGGTGATCTAAATATAACAAATACACTTATCAGTGGTAACTTTGTCAACGAAGAGGGGGCTGCTGTTTACCACAAAAATTCACTCACCTCGAAGTTGACTTTATTAAATTGCACATTTGCTGACAACTATCGCAATAGTTCAAATGCAGCTTCCATTTTATACAATGATAAGATGAGTGGTTCAGGAGAGAATACTATTATTAACACCATACTGGCTTCACCATATGAGGACAATGCTTTAATTTTTACAGGCGTCCCCGGGATTGGTCAAAGTATGCTCGGTGTAAATATAAACTTTTGTTTATCAAACTTCGAAGCTCACTATCTGAGTGATGATAGTAATTTAGAAAACGTAATTATAAATTTTGAAAACCCTATAAACACCGCTCCTTCTATTGGAGGTGATTTTCATGCTCAAAACGGATGTGCATTATATATTGATGTTGGTGATTCGAATTCATATGTGGGGCCCGATGTTGATCTTGCCGGATTGCCTAGAATAAACAATAACCTAATAGACATTGGTGCTTATGAATGGCATGGGTCAGACTGTTGTAATGAGTTACAAATCATTTATGTCCGAAAAGGAATCTTAGGTTCTGGACTATCATGGGACGACCCTTGTCCATCCTTAAAAGAAGCGCTCACAATAGCAGAATCATGTAATCAGGTGAACCAAATATGGGTAGCCCAGGGCGAGTATACAGCAGATGTAGATCAAACAGGTGATAGAACTTTGACACATAATGTCAGGAGTAATCTATCTGTTTATGGTGGCTTTACCGGGTCAGAAACAAATTTGGGACAAAGGAATAGTGACCCATCCTCCAACAATACGGTTTTATCGGGGATGATTGGCAATCCCAGTAGTAATGAAGATAATTCAAGAACTATCCTTAGGATCGAGAATAGCCAAGATATTGTAATTGATGGATTTACAATTCAAAACGGATATGCTTTTGATAATACCGGAGGTTTAAAAGCTCATTTTACAAGTGGAGGTGGCATTTATCTCTATAATACAAGTAATATTACACTAAACAACTTACTCATACAAAACAACAATTCTTTTTTAGGAGGGGGTGGACTGGCTGCTCAGGAAAGCGATGCAACTCTAAATAATGTCCATTTTAATACTAATGAATCAAATATTGGAGGTGGATTAAGTTTTGATGCCGGCGAAATTACAATCAATAGCTGTGTGTTTGACAGTAACATTTCAAATACAGCTGGTGGTGGTGCAATAATTATAAATAGTGAGTTCTCAATAAGCAATAGTACCTTTTCAAATAATGAAACAAATGGAACTGGTGGTGGAATGTTCATAGAGGAATCATTTGGAGAGATTGAAAATGCTCAAGTATTAGAAAACTCTGCCCAAATTGCCGGTGGAATAGGTTCCAATAATGCCTCTAATTCTATTTCATTAAATGACGTTAATTTTGACCAAAATCAAGCTGTTTTTGGTGGAGGTTTGGGCATTTTTAGTTCATTAAATACAATGAATGTGACCAATTGCCAATTTACTGAAAATTCTGCTTCAGATACAGATACTTCTAATTCCGAAGAATCATCAGGTGGGGCCGTAATGGCCGAGCAAGCTAATGCTGTATTTAATTCATGTACCTTCAGCAATAATACAACAACAGGTTTTGGAGGTGCTATAAACCAACTCAATTCCAATATTACTTATCAAGTATGCTCCTTTATCTCCAACTCCTCACAAATTGCAGCAGGTGCTGTAATCACTTCAGGAGAACAGTCATCGTTTGATGAATGTACATTTTCAATGAATTCGACCAATGGAAATGCTGGGGCCCTTCTTTATTTCGAATCTACAGGTCAAATCACCAATTCCACATTTCAAAACAACTCAGCACAAGCCAATGGAGGGGCTGTTTCTGCTGAAAATAATAGTGTCCTATCAATTATCTCCAGCGATTTTGAAGGTAATACTTCTTCTGAAAAAGGATCAGTAATATTTTCTAACGACTCTGCAAATGCTCATGTACATACATGTAATATTAATGCTACAGGTCTTATTCCACTTGCCTCTGAGGGGAATGCCTCTCTTACTATTTCTAATTCCTTATTTAATGGACAGGGTAATATGCAAGTGTATACAGAGGCCCAATTAAGTTTAATAAACTTGACAATGGTAAACAACGAGTCACTAATATTCGCTACCGATAATGGCCTAATGGATATTAGCAATACCATAATTGATTGTCAAAATCCTACTATAGTTCAAACAAGTGGGGATAATGGCGAGGTAAACTTTCAAAACATTTTGCTCAACCCCATACAATCTGCAGCTGAATTTTGCAACACTCCAAATGTAACCTGTGAGAATATAATTATAGCAGACCCGGCATTTGAGGATCCCAATAATGAAGACTATAGTCTTACCTCATGTTCATTTGCTATAAACAATGGTGAATCTTCATTATTAGACCCTGAAATCGACAATGACCTTAACAGCAATCCTCGAGTAGTTAATTCAAATATCGATTTAGGGGCTTATGAATATCAAGATGCCATAGAAGGCAATCAAACTATTACCATACCAACTTTCCCCCAAACAATCACGGAACCTTTAGGTTCTGACTTAATATTTGATCCCTCAATAGAAACTAGCGGAGATGTTACTTTTCAATGGTTTAAAGATAATGAGCCATTACCAGACCAAACTAGTCCGGTATTGACAATAACTGACATAGGAGTTTATAATGATCCAGGTATATATTTTCTAGAAGTTTCCAATGATTGTGGTACTGTTCAATCGACCTGGATTTTTGTATCACCCACTTGTCCGGAAAATGGAGTTATTGCGGCGGGCACCTCATCAAGCCAAGCAATGCCATGGCGCCATGCTTTTGAAGATCCACAGGCAGCTATGGACATAGCATGCCAGCTTTGTGATAATCCTGAAGTATGGATTCAAGAAGGTACATATACCCCTTCAAAAAATATTCAAGGCACTTCAGGAGATAAAGACAAATCATTTATACCTGAGTGTAGTATGTCAATTTATGGAGGTTTTATGGGGGACGAAACCACACGCGATCAAAGAGATTTTGCTATTAACAGAACAATTTTCAGTGGAGATATGCTCGGTAATGATATAAATGATCTTTCAATCTTTGAGTTTTTTGATCACCCGTCAAGATCTGATAATGTATATAGCGTATGGTACCCACGAGATGACAGGTCATATGAACTATTAATTGACGGTATTACTATCTCTGGTGGTAATAGTGATGATCCCTTTTCAAACTTACCGCACCACACATATGGAAGTGGGTTTTTACTTGTTCAAGAAAATAGTTCTACCTCAAATATTCAATTCAATAATGTAACTTTTACAGAAAATGCAGCCATTAATGGGGCTTGCTATTATATGGATGGGTATAACCAAAAAAATGTCTCTTTCAACAACTGCCTAATGTATAGAAACTATTCATCAAGTAATCTTATATCCAACTCAGGCGTAGGGAGTGACAATGTAAATATTGACTTTAATACAATAGCTAATAATCGTTATGCCAATGGTCTTGTTAGGTTAAATACATCCGATGTTTATTTCAGTAACTCTATAATTTGGAATAATGAAGGCACAACATTAACTTTTAATAACAATGAATCAAGCTCATTTTCAATTTACCCTAATGCTCCCGATCAAAACAATAATTTAAATTTAAATCCGCTTTTTGTAGATATCAATTCAAATGATTTTAATCTACAAGAATGCTCACCCGCAATAAATGCTGCTGATCCCTCAAGCGATATAGAAATAGATATTCTCAACAACTCTCGATTCATCAATGGAGGTTTTGATATTGGTGCAATAGAGTTTCAGGACAGCCCTCCGGCTTTAACTATTTCATGTAATGAAAACGAAGTAGCTTATTTAGACGAAAATGGATCAGTCACCTTACCCCAATTCGATGAACTTACAACAGTTAGTGGCCATTGTGGAGATATAGAATATACTTCAGAAGGGGCTACTAGTATAACATTTGACTGCTCTGACAAAGGCGTTCAGTCCGTATTCATTACAGTTACAGATAGCAGGGATTCAACAGCTACATGTGAATTAAACATTTCAGTAGTAGATAACATACCTCCCACTTATGACATGCCTGACGATATCACTATTTACAAAGATGAAAACTGTAACTATAGTGCTAGTCAAGCAGTTGTCGGATGGCCTCAAAACATTCAAGACAATTGTCCAATGTCAAGTAGTTTAATTTGGTGGGAACAGGAAATTAATGGAGACTGTAATGGTGAAACTATTATTCAAAGGACATTTTCATTAATTGATGCAAGTAGAAATCAAACAGTCCAATCGCAATTAATCACCATTAAGGATGAAATTGCACCAGTAATTGATGTTATGGCTCAAGACATGACAGTGGAATGTGACATTGCAAACAATGCAGATGAATTTCAAGATTGGCTAAATAATAATGGCGATGCTGAAGCTTCAGACAATTGCTCTAATGTCAATTGGTCAAATGATTATGATGGTTCTCCATTAAACAATGAATGTGGGGCTGCAGGTAATACAACTGTCACCTTCACGGCAAGTGATGATTGTGGCAATACAGCACAAACTACAGCTACTTTTACTATAGTAGATTCATCGCCTTTCTCCTTGTTGACAGAAGCACAAAGTATAACAGTAGAGTGTGATGAAAATGCAAGTGAGGCACAATTAAATGATTGGCTAAACAACTCCGCAGGTGCCGAGGTGCAAAATAATTGTTCTACTGTTACATGGTCTAATAACTATGATGATAACAATTTTACATCAGAATGTGGAGCAACAGGAAGTATCACCGTTACCTTTACAGCAACTGATGAATGCGATAATACTTTGCAAACAACCGCTACTTATACAATATCAGATAATACCTCTCCAAATATTACTCAGCAAGCACAAGATCTCACCGTCGAATGCGATGGCAGTGGTAATATAGATCAATTGAATACCTGGCTCGATGACCTCGGTGGCGCTCAAGCAGATGATATCTGCGGCAATGTGACATGGTCTCATGATTATGCCCCGGAAAACTTTATGGAAGCCTGCGGTGCAACT
>SLDF01000180.1 GCA_007125435.1 Saprospiraceae bacterium | reverse complement strand
TGATCATGCATCAGCGATGCGTAGTGGGTCAAGAGCGAATGCGAGTGAGTCCGAAGGACCGAGCGAACAGCGAGCCCCGGAGCGTAGCGACCCGATGACGATAGGAAGAGGGTGATGCCCAAGGCGACAAACTGAAATGCTCCCAAATTAAAATGCAGCAAAATTAAATAATCTTGCGATTCAGCAGTTGTAGGTGTTTTTAAAGTTCGCTTACATCAATTTGTGCTTTATAATTCACGTAATCATATCTTAGATCTGTCTTATCAAGCCATTTGAAGTCTGAAGTTTTCGGTAACAGCTCTATGGTATCCCGCCATTTCATAGGAATGGTTGCTAGTTTTCTTTCCTTCATATCGATGAATCCAATCATTAATCGACTGAATGCTGCAATGTGCCCATCTGACTTATAAAGGCCCTGATCAAACTGTAATATCCGATATTGAGGATCTACACCTGACAAACTGATGTCTACATAAACCGTCTCATGTGGTCTCACTTCTTTGATGAAGTGGATGTGTTCATTAAGCAATACCGGACCGAGACTGGCTTTTGCCAACGCATTCATGTCTATCCCATGATCTGCCAGATAGCACATTCTGGTATGAGCCATATAGCCCGAATAGGCAGTATGAATGAGGTGCATATTGGCATCAATATCTGACCACCTGACTTCGAATGGTTTTAAGTATGGATTAGGCATAAAATTAGAATGGTTTTAATGTGAATAACTTTAGTTTTGCTGCAGGGTTTATTATTGAAAGCTGATTGAGTCTTGAATTAAGATAAAGCCTTTCAATCCAAATATCTTGACACTTTAAAAAACGCAAACAAAAAGCTTTACTATTCTATATGGATTAAATAATTTGCCAGGTCTCAGGGCTTACCATATTCAGCGGTAAATATACGCTTTTTGAACCCTTTATCATGAAAGATATATACTCGTACTAACAATCTTATGATACATGTACTAAGATTTAAATATGATTTTGGATAATGTAAAGTATTAAATGTTAATTTTGTGCTTTGATGTTCGTGATTGGATTCTGTTCAAAGCAATATGATCCATACCTATAAAGACATTGGTAAAGACCAAATTTTTTCACATATGGCTCTATTAGACCTATTTCAAAAGTGGATAACCCCAAGTCCCGACGAAAATGATATTGTATTAACCGGTCTGCCTAGATCAGGCACGACACTGGCAACAAAGATCCTGAGTGATCAGGAAAATGTCATTGCACTCAATGAACCCATACAGTGGAAAAGTAAAAAGAGAGGTGGAGTTAAAATCAGAGAATCGGCTGTCAAACTGACGAAAGCATCCTATGCATCATTTCGAAGGTCCCTCCTTAACAATGGAACAGCGGTAGCCAGAGTTAAAGATGGTAAACTGACGGATAATCACTATGAGCGGACAGAAGGAAAGCGGCGAAAGGTGATAAATCGTGAAGTTGTGTCGTTTGATAAGCCATTGAGTAAGGATTTTAAGCTTATTCTGAAACACAACTCTGTATTCACTTTACTTCTATCTGAATTAAACGCTATCTATGAGTACTACGCCATTATCCGAAACCCACTGGCCGTGCTGGGATCTTGGAATAGCGTGAATGTTCCGGTGTCAAGAGGCGTCATGCGACATCTTGAAGTGCTTGATCCAGACCTATTGACAAGGCTTAATTCGGTCCAGGATGTTTTGGCAAAGCAGCTTATCATTATGGATTACTACTTTAGCCAATACAGCCAACTCAAGGAAGAGCAGATCATAAGGTACGAAGATGTCATTGCAAAAGAAGGTGCTATACTTTCAGGTATTACCAAGCAGAAGATAGTATACAATGCCTCGCTTGAAAATAAAAATGTAAGTGTAATCTATAATCCCGCTGATATGATCGCAATGGGAGAGCAGTTGCTGGCTTCAGATGGTGCTTACTGGTCATTTTATTCAAAAAGCGATGTGGAGTCTGTCATGGACGATTACAAAGCTTTAGAAAGGCATGAATAAGGTTTTAGTGAATGTATCTTAGTCATTAAGACCATTTGGACTATTAAACAGACCTTCAATTTTCAAGCTTTCTTTTGTCAGGCCTTTGCCATATACCTGGTGAGCTTTAAGGCTTAGGTGATTATCCCAGGGTGCCAACATAAGCTCAGTTTCTTGCATGGTATTGTAATAGGGTTGTAGGTCAATGATATGGAATCCTATCTTTTTTGCCAGTTTCATCAGCTCTTCTTTTTCGCCTGGTACTGAGTTGTCCATGCCGCTTGGTACATATATCCATAGCATTTCGGCATTTTGACGCTGTCCTATTTCATAGATTATTTTAAGTCCCCACTCGATTAACTCATCGGCGAAAGGAAGAAGCTTTTGCTCAAAAATACGTCTATCGATATTGGGCTCGATATCGGCTCGAAGGATCAGGTCCCGGATAAATTCTTCTTCAAGATGGTAGCCTGCTAAGAATATTTGATAAAGCCCTCTCAATGTTCTCAATTTTTCATTAGAGTGTGCCGTATAGACAATGACATTAGGCTTGAATGCCATGACTTTATGCTTCATCAAGTAAACTTGCTCGGGGAGGTGATATCCAGTGACAGCAAAGTTTACAACCTCAAAAGAAGTGGACTCATTATGATGTTCATTTAGACCCTGCTGCCAAATCTGGCTGAAAGTTTCTTCGTAAGGCACACCTCCTCCCAACTCGATAGACCCACCCATAAGAGCGATTCTATTTGTGTTTTCTTTTGGTATTAGTGATATTTCTGGTCCTCTCAATCCGTAGCTATTGGTTCTAAAAGAAGATCTTTTAAAAGTAATGTCTAGATTGGGCCTTATGCTATACATGAGTATATTATCCTCTGTATTCATGGCGTCAAGAGCATGAAGGTTTTGCCAATCATCAGGCCGTTTCCTCTGGAGTTGTTCGAGGGGTGTGTCCATCAGCTGTGGGCTTGGCAATAGGGTCTCATAATATCCTTTGAACTGTCTTTCTCTGTCTGTTTTATTGAGTCTGGTGTGCAATACAGGGTCCATTTCAAAAGCAAAATGGTCTTCGATTTTTTCAATATTGAATGGCAGGGACAGGAAAATAACGGAGAACAAAATCAGCATCACCGGCATGAATCTGGCCGAATGGGTCATCTCGAATGGATTAAGCTGCCGCCTGCTCAGTGCGTGTAATAACCATTGTAGCCCCATACCAAAAGCTATGATTAATACGATACTGATGGTAAAAACAATATACGACGACAGACCGGAGTCCATTGCGGATAGAACCATCGATTGCCATGCACCAATATCTTCGGTGATCCAAAATGACCACGTCATCGACATAAAAGCAAAAACTCCAAAAACACTGCAAGCATGCAAGAATGATTTTTGCAGGGTGAAGCCGGGCGATTCAGAGTTGGACTTATTTTTGGTAGATTTCTTGGCTGAAAGGGCCGAATTGATTGCAACTCCAATGCCAAAAATAGACCAAAATACAGCATCTTGTATGGTCAAAGGAAATGTACCTCTTATCCAAAACCACTGATAGCCATGCAAAAACCAATTGATGACAAAGACTATAAGAATAGATAAGACTATGGCATTAATGATACCCAAATGTTTTAACCTGAAGTAGATGGGAAAATAGAAAACTTTGACCATGAAATCTCTCCAGTAGATATTGATTCTTCTCCACAACTCGTTGAAGTTTGGAGCAAAAAAGTAATGAAAAAATGTAGGAGGGAGATTGTAGCCAAATAAGCATAAAACACCTGCTGAGAAATGAAAAATCCCTGCCAATCTCACAACTAATGCATATGATGAACCCGTAAAATAAAGTAGACCCATAGGGTCAGATACCTCCAAAGGAGAAGGAATAATAAAATAATAAATGATGCGGTAAAGAAAGAGATGAAGAATACCATTTGCCATCCAAACGATACCTTTCTGATAGGTCTTGAAGGCTTCCTGATCGTAGTATTTTTGTGTGAATGTCTTATAGTCGACAACAGGAAAAATAAAGAAGATCAAGTTGGGAAGTAAGAAGAAGTAATTCAGTTTTTGCCATATATTTTTGTTCTTATCACCAAGCCTGATTTCATATAGATAGACCATGAGGCGAAACATAAATAATGCGCCGAGAATAGTAATGACTTCAGGCTTGTCGAACCATGATACCCAGCCTACTCTTGAGACGGCTAAAAAAACGACAAAAATTATGATTAGTGTGTATTTGATAGTATTTTGAACTTGGAGGTTGGCAAGACTAAATAAAGACAAGCCAAGAAAAATGAGAATTCCACCATCCCACCATCCAAGAATAGAGACTAAACCTATGGTCGTCAGTCCAAAGAATAAAGGTGGGCGCCATTCCAGAGGTGCGATAGCATGGATGAAAAAGCCAACAAGGACTATGGGCATTATTCTTATAAGCCCGATTTCAGATTCAAGATTAAATTGATATATAGTTACTGATATAGCTGTGATACCCAATATCGTCCACAGTAGATTTAGGAATGTGATACGATGGACGGGTTGTGCACGATCCTCGTTTGATGATGATCGTAAATCCAATGCAGCGACTATTTTATTCATCTTCACTGGACTTTTGAGGTTGAATAAAATCATGAATAGCCGGTGATGTTCTCAATTGTTTATGCAGCTCAGTACCAACTACCTCATGTGCCTTTTGACTAAAGTGTCTGTCCCATGGTGCTAACATGAGTTTTTCCATGTCTTCATCGTCAAAGGCGTTTACAAGATTATACGTCGAATATCCTATACGCTCGGCAAGTGTAGTCAACGTTGAAGCTTCTTCGTGATTTTGAGATTTAGCTACAGCCGGGATGTAGACCCAGAGTGGTGTCGCACCAAGTGCTATAGTCTGATCATAAATGTATCTGTATGCCCATTCGATGATTTCATTTTCATAAGGAAGCATAGATTTTTTGAATTCTCTACTATTGGTGTTGTTGTCTATTCCCAACTCATCAAACAAGTCTAAAAGGAAAGGATAGTTAGATATGTCATAGTTGAGCCTGAGTTCATCCAGGTTTCTAATCATCCTACCGTGTTCATGGAGATGTGCTGTGTACATGATAATGTCTATCTCCAGATCGGATAAAACTTGATCTATAAGAGGTATCTGGTTAAAGATATGATTATTAGCTACGCCAAAATTCAAGACTTCCATAGATTGCCCGTCTCCCTTTTGGGCATTCATATGGTCCTCGAGTATATTGGAGTAAGACAGGTCGAAGGGTACACCTCCGCCCATTTCTATGGATCCTCCCAGAATGGCCATTCGAATGGACTGGATAGGTTTTTGTCTGCTATATGGTCTGTCGTGTAAACCTAAGTCGTTTGTTCTAAACGGCTGATCCTTGAAGACTATGTCGAGATTAGGCTTTAATTGTCTCAAGAACATATTGTCATCTTCTATTATGCCACCCAAATCGGAGAGTGGGCGCCACGATTCGCCTCTTTCTTCATTCAAGTTGTCCAGTGGTGTATCTAAAACTCTGTCATTGGGCAGGAGTGTTTCATAGTAGCCAATAAACTGTTTTTCGAGGTCGACTTGGTTGAGTCTGGTATGTATGACTGGATCCATATCAAAATCTGTACGACTTTCAATGAGATTGACTATTTTGGGAGATGAGATTGCTGCTAATATTGAAACTGTGGCGAGGGCAATGTAAAACTTTTTGTGATACGGCCACTTAAAAGGGTTTATTCCTTTTTTGCTCAGTCTTGATAAAAGTAAATCTCCTGAGACGAGTAAGGTGAATACAAGGCCAAGATAGGCCAGGAGTGTAAATATATTAGACCATGTAAAGCGACTACTGGAACGGAACATTGTCATCCATCCTTCTATATCCTCAGTTGTCCAAAACGTATAGACAACTGACATAAAAATGAATACACCTAGGATACTGAGACACTTATTAACTGACGCCTTAAGAGGTGGCAAGGCTATTTGAGATGGTTGTTTCCTTGGTTTGGTATTCTGAATATAAGAGTTGATGCCTACGGCGATACCAAAGCTGGACCAGAAAACAGCATCCTGTATGGTAACAGGAAAGTATCCCTTGATCCAAAACCACTGATAGCTGTGCAATAACCAGTTAATCATAAATACAATCATGACGGTTACCAAAATGCCGCTGGCAATACCAATTTTTTTAACCTTGAAATATATAGGATAAAAGAACACCTTGATGACAAAGTCTCGCCAATAAATATTGATTCTACGCCACAATTCATTGAAGTTTGGGGCAAAGAAATAGTGGTGGAAAGTGGCTGGAAGATCAAAGCCAAAAAGACAAATGACGCCGGCTGAAAAATGAAAAATTCCTGCAAGCCTTACTATTAATACAAAGCTTATACAAGAGAAATATAAAAAGCTACTCAATGAATCAATAATCTCGGGTGAGGGTATCATGTAGTAGTATATGATTCTGTACAAAAAGAGGTGAAATACACCATTGATTATAAATACAATACCCCTACGATAAGTATGGACTGCTCTAGTGGTGAAATGTGAAGAGATAAAAGTCTTGTAATCTACAACCGGAAAAATAAGGAAAAAGAGATTGGGCAATAGAAAGAAATAATTTATCCTGTACCAGATATTGGCATTTTTCTGGCTAAGGCGATACTCATACATGTACAGAATCATACGAAACATAAACATCGATCCTAGAATAGAAATAACCCTGGGTCGATCCAGATAAGGCACCCAGCCCATTCTGCTCAAAGCTAAAATGCCCGCAATGATCAATGTGGCAGCAACTCTCAATCTAAATGACACCGGTAAGTGGGCCACCGAGAATAGCAGCAAACCAAGGCTCACTAATAATAGTCCATCCTTAATACCCAATAAAACAATAGCTCCTGCAACAGTAAGCAAGAATAGAAAGGGTAGCCTGTAACTAAGAGAGAGAATATTATTAGTAATAAAGCCTGCTATTACCAAAGGCATTAATGTCAAAAGATCCATATGGACTTCGATATTAAGCCAGTGTATCACTATTGTGATAAGTAAAAGTGATACTACGATCTGGACAAGATGCAGTGGACTTATTTTATGAAGAGCTTTGTCATCTGTACGATTTGTAATAGATGTCAAATCAAGCTGATTGGCTATCATCTGTGATGACTATTTTTTCTATGATACAAGCGCAAATATATAAAACGATTATGTAATAGAATGACTATGTGATGAATAGGGTGAAAAAGCCAGCATCATAGAAATAATTACAAGTACAATTCTCAGGACTCCAGGACAAAGTAAAGATGTCGTTGATTCGGCATCGACTAAACTCAGATTTGAATCCTAAACTAAGGTTACTCTGCCAATCTGACAATAAAAGTATACAACTGCCTCTAGGTCAGCGTCGACTGCGCTCGGTAAGAACTACTACCCCTTGTTACTAATTATCAATAATCATAGTCTTCTGCGTGAGGGATTGAACCCGTTTTATGCATTGGAAAATCCCTGCCCGCCACCTGACGATGGCAGCAGGCGGGTATTACGATTCCGAATGGCTTCAAAATAAGGCGCTTCGCTTGATTTCGTTCAATCGCCGTAGGAGCGACTATGGCTCATTCACGAAATCACTTATTTTTTTACCATTCGTACTCTCATTACGACTTTCCAATACATAAACCGGATTAGCGATATGAGTGGCTGACGAATGGCAAGCAGGAACATGGAGATAGGGGACTGACTGAGTGGTGCGAAGCAATCAGATTGACTAAATGTCAATCTGATAACGAAGGAACTGAGCCGTCTCTGGCTCAGCTTCTCCTGATCATCATTAAAAATGTCAAGCAAATAATGAAGGA
>SLDF01000182.1 GCA_007125435.1 Saprospiraceae bacterium | reverse complement strand
TCTTCTTGCATCAGCGCTGCGAAAGGGTGGCGACGTCAGGAGCCAGACTCTGCGTAGCGATAGCGAAGCAGAGGCCGACCGTTTAGGGAGTCCTGTAGCATAGCGACGCGACGACGGCAGGAGGAGGGTGATGCCCAAGGTGAAAAGATGAACTACACCCTCTAACCAAGGTCAGGAATCAGATGACTCCAGTATGTGGTGGAATGTTCGATAAGCGACAAACTTACCTTCATAGCGTCTGGTATGATCAGCCTGGAGGCTTGGCGCTTCATTGGACAGGTATTGATCAATAGCACCCATGTCCTTTGCTGTGTACTGTATGCTAAAGGTAGTGCCATCGTCTTCATCACTGATCATCCGGGTGATACGATAGCTTTCAAACCTACCTGTATCCATGACATCCGGTATGTGGACGTTCTTCATCCACGTCAGCCAATCTTGTCTGACGTCATTATCAATCTTCACTGTGACGTGGTAGAGTATCATGCATTAAATATTATCACCTCTCAATATGCGATATCGCTTACGGGCATCTATGGAATACGTCGAGTTGTTATACTCCATGAAAAGCTCTTCATAGGCTGCTCTTGCTTTTTCATAGTCCTTTAGCTGTTCTTCGTACAGTCTGCCTATGGCAAATAAAGCATTGTCAGCTCTGATGCCTTCAGGATATTCGTCTACGATTTCACGATATTTTTTGATGGCATCCTCGTAGAGGTGACGCTTCTCGAATACTCTGGCCTCCAGGTACAGTATATCATCCTCTAGCTTGTGATTTGGAAATTCTGTTCTCAGGTCTTGCACTAGAGCCAATGCACCGTCTATGTCATTTTGAAACAAAAGCATCTCTGCCTCAGCATACATACCCAATGGCACTGCTGTAGTGTCCAGGCCAAGATTGTCCGTGATGAATACAGAAAGGTCTATGGCATCATTGGCGATAAAGCGACTCGTAGATGCTTTCAATATATCAAATAATGACTGTGCCCATTCAAAGTCTCCCACAAAGTAAGACAACCTTGCATTGCGAAATCTCGCTTCCTGACCCAGTATCTCATCCCCAAAGTCCTTATCTACCTGAGAATAGAGCAATGTGGCCTCCCATCTATCGCCTGACATCAGGTAATAATCACCCAGCTTCAATTTGGCTTTTGCTAAAACATCCCTGCGAATTGCACGATATTTCAACAGCTCCTCGAGCGTCTCAATCCCACTTTCCATATCATTCATATAAAATGCTTGTAGCTCAGCCAACTCTTTTACAATCTCTGCCGTGAGTGAGCTATAGCCAAACTCCTCTAAAAAGTCCTGATACTCCTTCTCCAAAACCTTCAAGTCTTCCACATCATACTGAAACCCATCCGTAATCTTCTGTCTTCTTGTTGCTAATACAGCCTTCTTAGCTTCGATGTAGTAGCGTGAGCTCCGGCCCTTATCTTCTATGATATAATTAAAGGCGACGATGGCATTGTCATAGTCCTTCTCATACAAGGCCGTCTGACCCATATTGAATACGCGCTGGCCATCGTCATTTATCCGCTGATCGATAGCCTTCACTTGTCTGATGGCATTCCTGAAGTCTTTTTTCTGTGTAAACAACCACGCTAACATTTCTGGGTACAATACATTGTCCTGATCGGTCTGCATCCGCTTGAACAACTGTTTTTGCAGCTCTTTAAATCCCTCTTCATCGAGATAGCGTTGAAAAATATTTTGAATGGTCTTTATTGAGGACGGGCTTCTTTCCAGGCTATTGAGATAGTGATATATCATCGGTGAAGCTTCACCTTTTCTTCTATATAGGTCAGCCAGGTTGTAAGAAAACGGCCTATCGTCCTTGAACAGTTTTTCACCCTCCTCATACACCTCTATGGCCAGGTCATATTTATTGGCTTTAGTGAAGCTGCTGCCGAGCTTCATGATGCTCACTCTGTCAGTAGGTAGATTTTTTATTGCTTTTTGGTACTGTTTTTCTGCCAGATCACCCTTGCCCATACGCTCCAGTAGGCCTCCGTATGTCGCATACAGTTCCATATCATTGGGCCGCCTTTTAATCTCTCTTTCGAGTGTTTGTTCTGCCAGATTATAGTCCTCCATCTGCATCAGACATTCGAGATACTGATTGAGATAGTAGGTATTGCCCGGTTGCTTTTCTGACAGGATTTTAAACAGTTCGGCTGCCTTTTCAAACTCGCGATCTTGCATGTACTGCACAGCAAGTCGGGGGTCTTGCGCCGACAATGTCACAGCGGAAAACACAGCAATCAAAGTGAATAAAAATAAGAAATATTGTCGCATCATATGTTTGTCTCTTTACACAAATCGAGATTTGCCTTGTCTAGTCAACGCTTATTCAACGCTAAGATGCAAAAAAAAGTTATGCTCTATAAGGACATTATTATTGTGTCTGTGGCTTTGGGCATCACCCTCCACTGCGTTGCGGGTCGCTATGTTTCGGGGCTCGCTAGTCGCTCGGCCTCGATTTCGCCAATGCTACATCGAGTCTGGCTTCGCATTCGCTTCGCCACCCGCTCCACAGCGCTGATGCATTACAGTAGAAAAAAATCTAAAGATTTGGTATCCATAGAGATGGGGTGTGCAAACAAATCTCTAGCCATCAATCAATAACCATGACCAAAATGTACAGTCTCAATTGGTTTATGTACCTTTGCATCTTTTTAAGAAAATCCGAACAATCATGGGGCAAAAGAACATCAAGAAAGCACTCATCTCAGTATATCACAAAGACGGTCTCGAGCCAATCATAAAAAAACTTGACGAACACGGCGTAGAAATCTACTCTACAGGTGGCACGCAGTCATTCATAGAGTCTACAGGTGTAAAGGTCAATGCAGTAGAAGACCTGACAGGATATCCTTCCATTCTTGATGGGCGTGTGAAGACACTCCACCCAAAGGTATTTGGCGGAATATTAGCGCGGAGAGAAATCAGCCATCTCGAGCAGCTGGCACAGTATGCCATTCCGGAGATTGATCTAGTCATAGTGGACTTATATCCATTTGAAGAGACAGTACGCGGTGGTGGTAGCGAATCAGAAATCATCGAAAAAATTGACATAGGTGGTATATCATTGATAAGAGCAGCAGCTAAAAACTTCAATGACGTCACAGTGGTGCCGGCAATGAGCGCTTATGCTTACCTTGAAGAAATACTAGAATCGGGTGCTTCGACTAGTCTGGAGCAACGTAAGTATTTGGCGGGCTTGGCCTTTGATGTTTCCTCACATTATGACTCTGCTATATTCAATTACTTCAATCAGGATGGCTCCATTCCTTCGCTTAAGATCAGTGCCGGCCAGCCTCACGCATTGAGGTATGGTGAAAACCCGCATCAGGCAGCAGCTTATTACGGCAGATTTGAAGACACATTTGATATCCTTAATGGCAAGGCATTGTCTTACAATAATTTAATTGATGTCGATGCGGCCATCAGACTGATGGAGGAGTTTAAGGATGCGCCACCCACTTTTGCCGTGCTAAAGCATAATAATGCATGTGGATTAGCTACCAGAGATAATGTGCTCCAGGCCTGGAAAGATGCCTTGGCCGGAGATCCTGTTTCTGCGTTTGGAGGCGTTTTGATCACCAATACAGAAGTTGACGAGTCCACTGCAGCAGAAATCGATAAGCTGTTTTACGAAGTATTGATAGCGCCATCATTTTCACAAGGTGCGCTAGAGTTGCTTAAGAAGAAGTCAAAGAGAATACTACTCAGGCTAACATCCTATCCACCACAGACGCTGCAATACAGATCACTGCTACATGGCTTGATCGCTCAGGATATCGATCATCGCACAGAGACGGCGGCAGACCTTAAAGTGGTAACGGAGACGAAGCCAACAGAAGCTGCGATTAATGACCTATTATTCGCTGCCAAATGCACGAAGCATCTCAAGTCCAATGCTATTGCACTGGTAAGAGATGGTCAATTATTAGGCATGGGTTGTGGTCAGACTTCAAGGGTGGATGCATTGCAACAGGCTATTCACAAAGCAATACATTTTGGGTTTACATTGGAAGGTGCTGTCATGGCATCAGAGGCATTCTTTCCCTTCCCTGACTGTGTAGAAATTGCGCATAAAGCCGGCATAGTGGCCGTTATACAGCCGGGGGGCTCTGTTAAAGATCAAGATAGTATTGACTTTTGCAACGCTCATGCTATGGCTATGGTCATGAGTGGTATCAGACATTTTAAGCATTAATTGATTGCAATCCGGTATGTCTTATCTGACCATTGATATTGGTAATACTCTCATAAAGTGTGGGGTGTATAAAAGTCTCCAACCGGATACATCTGTGCCATACCACCTCGCAGAGGTGTATACCATAAAGCCGGGCATGCTGGATAGTTTGGTCCATGATTATGCAGTCGAAAAGACTATTGTGAGCTCTGTCAGACAAATGGATGACGACTTAATGTCCTGGATAAAAAGCCAGAAAGCTCTGCAACTATCACACGATCTCAAGTTTAACTTTTACAATGCGTATGAAACACCTGATACGCTTGGATTGGACAGGATGGCTGTAGTGGCTGGTGGAGCGGCACTTGCAGGTGATCAGCCATTCATGGTGATAGATGCCGGTACTTGTATTACCTATGAATGGGTTGGTCCTAATCGACGCTATGAAGGTGGCGCCATCTCCCCGGGTTTAGAGATGAGGTATAAAGCGCTGAATACATTTACAGGAAAATTGCCACTGGTAAAGTCCTATGGTGATGCAAATTTTCCAGGAAAGACAACTCAGGAATCCATAGCAGTGGGTGTTACATCAGGTTATTTAGCAGAAATTAATGAATTAATCCGTCTCTTTAATAATAAATATCCCGATCCAATCATTTTCTTATGCGGTGGAAATGCTGATTTTATACAAAATAAATGTCTCAGGACAATGCACTTAGAGAAGCATCTTGTACTTTTGGGGCTGCTTAAAATAATGGAAAAGAATGCTTAAGCCTTTTTACATAACTGTGTGTTGGTGTTTATTGATGTCAACCATCTCTGTAGCACAGAATGAGAATTCCCCTTACTCCAGGTTTGGTATTGGTAATCTTAATAATCCATTCCTTACACACCAGATAGGTTTGGGTGGATTAAGTGCAGCATTTTCAGATGCTGAGTTGCTAAACTATAAAAATCCGGCTTCACTGGGAAGTCTGCGATCTACTTCGTTTGACGTAGGTATCAATGGTCGATATAATCAATTGACCGATCAAGTGAGGACAACAGAACAGTATGGGGGCAATCTCAGCTATTTTTCATTTGCTTTTCCCATAAAAAATCCACTCAATGACGCCCTTGACAGGAAAGAAAGACGTTTTTTCTGGGGGGCAGGCTTTACACTGATTCCATTCTCAGACGTCTCTTACAACATTACGACCACGGATTTTGTGCCGAATGTTGGAAGAGTGACTCGTCAGTTTACAGGTACCGGTGGTACATATCGCCTCATGCTCAACAATGGTTGGAAATATGATGATTTTTCCTGGGGTTTCAATGCAGGATTACTATTTGGAAAGCTTAATCGTGACCAGTTAGTATTTCTAGAGGATATCACGAATCACTTTACAGATATTTTGGAAGAAGAAGAGGTCATAAATGCGTTTACATTTGACTTCGGTTTGCAATATGACATTGTCTTCAATGCGAAAGCCGCCAAAGAAGACAATAAACCAAAAAAGTTTTTGACGCTAGGATTGTATGGTAATAATAATCAAAGGTTCAATTCAGAGCGCACGCTTCTGATTCACCGGGCCAATTCAGTTACTAACCCGTTCATAAGAGATACCATCCTATTTGATGAAGGTGTGCGGGAGAGAGGTACATTGCCGCTTAGCATTACTGGAGGTGCCATGTATACGCATTCTAAAAAGTACCGCTTTGGCCTAGATTATACCTTCACAAGATGGTCTGACTTTGTACAGCCGGGCTCTACAACAACCCAATTGGATTCCTGGCAACTGAATGGTGGCTTTGAATACATACCTAATGCTAGTTCAATCACCAATTATTTACAAAAGGTGCGCTATCGCTTTGGCTTTAATGTGGGTATGGATCCTCGCGTCATAGGCGATCAATTGTCATTCTATGAAGTGACACTCGGGTTTGGACTACCATTTGTAGTTTCCAGAGAAGTTTCACAGTTGCACTTTAGTGTTTCATATGGATATCTCGGCGCTCAGAATGCACCTATAACTGAGAGATACTTTAGGTTCAACCTGGGCTATACCTTCCTCGATAACACATGGTTTGTGAAAAGGCGCTTTTATTAATTATGTGAAGCTTATCTTCAACAAAAGTCTGTTTTATTCTTTTATTGACATACAACAAGAGCGGATTGCAACTATGGAGGTACCTTTCTCTAAGACATTAATGATCGAAGCTATTTGGTGGGTGATTACGGCTATATTGGTGGTTTTGGTCCTTCTTCCAATATATGAAGCAGTGCCAGATTATCCGTTTTGGGGTATTAATATTTTGGCTATAGTGGTCTTCATCACAGCTACGCGTTATATTTTTCTATTAAAATACACGCCAATAATCAGGTGGCAGATTGTCAAAGCCATAATTGTTATTCTTTGTGTGCCTCTTATTTTCAATATGGTGAATAACATTAATCATTTTCAGACCTATATAGATGAGCAAGGTATCTTATCGTTTTTGGGTCATCTGCGACCCGATCGGCTCGATCAGATAGAGAAGTATATGAAGGCCGAGATGATTTTATTTGGCGTGGGTAGTGTGATCGCTTCTATCGTGCTGCCTGTACGCTTGATCATGTCAATTTGGAAGGTCAGGAATAAAAATAAGGTGTAAAACCAGGGTAATGACTATCTTACATCTCGAAACACTAGAGCAATAATATAAAAAATAAGAATACGAAGCACCATGATCCTATCTGACAAAAAAATACTAGAAGCTGTAGAAACCGGAGATATCGTCATTGAGCCATTTGACCGGTCATGCCTTGGCACCAATTCATACGATGTTCACCTCGGTGAAAATTTGGCTGTCTACAAAGATCGCGTACTGGATGCAAAGAAGCACAACGCTGTAGAGCATTTTGTCATAGGTGATGAGGGCTATGTCTTACAGCCGGGTACACTATATCTCGGTGTGACAAAAGAGTATACTGAGACCCACAATGCTGTGCCCTTTCTCGAGGGCAAGTCCAGTGTTGGACGACTGGGAATTGATATTCACGCTACTGCCGGTAAAGGTGATGTAGGATTTTGCAATACATGGACACTGGAGATTTCCTGTGTACAGCCTGTGCGTATATATGCCGGAATGCCAATCGGTCAGCTGATTTATTTTTCTGTCCTCGGTGATATAGAGCATTACTACAATCGGAAAAAGAATGCGAAATACACCAGTCGAACAATTTTTCCAGTCGAGTCTATGATGTGGAAGAATAAATTTTAGGGAGAGGTTTGTAACAACCGGTTGCTCTAAGCTAAATTTTCGACTTCCATGTTTTTGGTGTTTATTCACTAAAAGTTTTATGTCATACTCATCTATTGCATCAGCGCTGCGAAAGGGTGGCGACGTCAGGAGCCAGACTCTGCGCAGCGATAGCGAAGCAGAGGCCGACCGTTCAGGGAGCCCTGTAGCATAGCGACCCGCCGACGTCAGGAGGAGGGTGATGCCCAAAAAACCTACAACGTGCCTGTCGATATTCAAAACATCTGAGGGAATAAGTGATGGCTAAGTAGTAGCTATATTGTTGAGCAAAAAAATTCATTTTAATATCGGTGTAATATTGCCCAGACTTGTTAATTTGGAGGCATAAAACAAAAAACTTATGTCTACATCATCTACAGGTCTG
>SLDF01000287.1 GCA_007125435.1 Saprospiraceae bacterium | reverse complement strand
TTAATGATCCCAAGTCTTGCTCTTTTGAGCGATATCTTCGAAAAAAAATACTTACGTAGCTATGGCTATGCGCGTATTTTTTATTCTTCGATCTCGCCCAAAATTGCTGCGACTTAAATCATACGACGGCTATTTTCAGACTCGTTTCAGGGCTCCCTAAACGGTCGGCCTCTACTTCGCTATCGCTACGCAGAGTCTGGCTTCTGACGTCGCCACCCTTCCACATCGCTGATGCAATACGGTCGAAAAAACAGCAGTTCAGGGTACTCCTTTTGTATCCATTTGACTAAATGCCTTTCACTGTCTTCATTATCATTTACTACATCGTAACATGACAAATGGTTGAAAATACATTAATGACATTACATGCCTTTGATCTAAGCTTAAAGTCTCACGAGACTTTATCGTATTGTCCGGCAATGTCATGTATCACATCTGATTCATAGATATGCACACCGGACTCAAGTCTATTAGCCACCTGAACCATAGCTGCTGCAACAGCCTGTGACGCTATAGGGCTATATTTTTTAAATATTTTACCCGATATCGCACTTATACCCTTCATCAAAAATGCGGCGAAAGATTCGCCAAATCGACTTTCATTCCGCTCCCCCAGTAAGATACTTGGCCGGAAGATATGTACCGACCAGAAGCCCATACTTCTTAGTTTATTCTCAACCTGCCCTTTGACCTTGTTGTAAAAAAATCTCGATGTCTCATCTGCACCTATAGAAGATACAAGTAATAGTTGAGTTACGTTTTGAGCCTTTGAAATCTCTGCCACCTGCACTACGTAGTCGTGATCTACCTTGTAAAAAGCCTCTTTAGAGCCGGCTTTTGCCATTGTTGTCCCTAGACATATAAAGACATCATGACCTTGCATCTCATCTGTTGCAGACATAAGATCATCGAAGTCACAAACTATTTGACGAAGCTTAGGATGCTCAAAAGACAAAAGCCTACGACCAAATACACGAATTTCCTGGTAGGCGCTGTTTGATAAAAGAAATTTTACGAGATGTCCACCAATTAAACCCGTGCCTCCAAATACGAGTGCAACCTTACTTGATTTATTGATATTCAAATCTTTGGTTTTAATAAGCTTGAATTAAAGATTAGAAGAAATTGAGATTTGCAGTCAATGGGTTTTCTTTTAATACTTCCAGGCTTTCGGACGTTATACCCACACCTGTGACTTCTGTGACACTTCTGCTTGAGAAAATCCCCTGACCACCTTCAATATTGGAAAACAATGGAGACTCTTGTGTACTTGTAATACCGGCATTGGCGATATTCAGATTGACAGCTTGAAACATCTCTTCCCCACCGGATGAAACCACAACGCGAATATTGGTAATCGATCTGGCGATTGAAGGCTTTTCTTCCATATTAAGTCCTACAATGAAAGATAAAAATTCATCCCCAGAAAAGTTAAGTCTCTCTGCCGTAAGTCTTCTTTCCATGGACCACCTGTACTCTGTCGTCTCATCTCTGCTTATGGATAGTTCCAACTCTCTGATAGAGATATACATATCAACCTGATAGAAAAACGTCAGAGGCGTACCCGACCAGCTAATGCGATTGGTACTATTGGGAACGATTCTAAACCTACTAACTTCAGAAGGAGAAAAGATATTAACTTGACCCAGCACAGTGGTTGTCGCTGTTACCTCAGGTAAATTATCATCTCGAATAATGATCAACTTAACTTCGTCACCGGCTTCAAGTCCTATTTCATCAGCTTTTATTTTGTAAAGGATATTTGGAGCCTGAGCAAAAGTGCCCTCATCACGAACGTAGCCTTCCAGATTTCCATCTACCTCTTCAAGGAAAAAGCGCTCTTCGGTTTCAACCTTTTCAAGGATGACCGTCAGATTATCATAGTATATAGAGTCCGGTATCTGAGCGACATCGTTGGCATTTTGATTTCTGGCCTGGAATGCTCTTTCTACTCTGATATAATGCGCTGTATCAGCAGTAGATAGCAATCCGACTACAACCGGAATGTCTTTAAAGTCGGCAGTGGTGTCAATATCATCGTCGCAAGCCAACACTGTCAGTAACACCAAAAAGATGGTCAGTAAAAATGTGATTCTACGCGTCATTTAAAATTCATTGTACCCGCAAAGATAACAATCATTCAATGATTAGAAGTATGTCGGAGCTCAAATAAATCCTTAAAACTTCATACCTTCGACCCAAAATTAACGCTTATGTCTGTAAATAAAGAGGTAAAAAGAATCACTACCCACATCCTCCAGTCCATGAAAGTAGAGGGTAAGAAAATTGCCATGCTGACTGCATATGACTTCTCTATGGCAAGAATCTTAGATGAGGCAGGTGTAGAGGTGCTTCTGGTTGGCGACTCTGCTAGTAATGTGATGGCCGGGCATGAGACCACATTGCCCATTACATTAGACCAAATGATTTATCACGCTTCATCGGTTGTGAGAGGGGTGAGCAGAGCATTAGTTGTTGTCGACTTACCTTTTGGAAGCTATCAGGGCAATTCGAGATCTGCATTGGACGCATCGATCAGAATCATGAAAGAATCTGGCGCTCACGCCGTAAAACTAGAAGGTGGATCAGAAGTGGCCGAGTCTATTGAGCGTATAGTAAAAGCGGGTGTACCTGTCATGGGCCATTTAGGTCTGACGCCACAATCGATATACCAGTTTGGCACCTACACAGTCAGAGCCAAAGAAGAAGCTGAAGCCAAGAAACTGAAAGAAGATGCGCTCTTGCTTCAGCAAATTGGTTGTTTCTCTATAGTCATGGAGAAAATTCCCGCAAATTTGGCTGCTGAGGTTACGGCCTCATTAGATATTCCGACAATAGGCATAGGGGCTGGCGCTAAGGTGGATGGCCAGGTACTGGTCACCCACGACTTGCTTGGCATCACTAAGGACTTTAAACCGCGTTTTCTGAGACGATACCTCGACCTATACAGCGAAATATTACAAGCAACCAGATCTTACATTAGCGATGTCAAGTCAATTGAGTTTCCCAATGATAAAGAACAATACTAATAAGGCAGTCAGATTTGAAAAATACGATTGACAAGACCTAAGTTACTTTCGTCATTAAGCAATGAACATGAGAACTATATAGACGATGAAGAGTATTGGCAAATGGATCAGGTTTTTTATTGGGTTGATCGTCATAGGCTTATTGCTGTGGGGCGGCCTTATGGCATCACAAATCTTTAGGCCCATGACCTTCAAGACCACAGATGACAAAAATTTGTTTCTTATCCCTTCGAATTACTTTTACAAAGATGTCACCAGGGCATTAACACAATCTATTGAAGACTTTGATCAAAAAACATTTGAAAGGGCAGCCAAAATTGCAAAGTACGATGATTTAACATTGAAGCATGGTAGATACAGAATACCGCAAAATGCATCATACTTTGACCTGGTCAGGTTTTTGAGAAGCGGTGCTCAAGAGCCGGTAAATGTAGTCATCAATAATGTACGCACCATAGATCAACTGGCAGGTAAAACTGCCGCCTACCTGGAGTCCGATTCCATAGATTTTCTTAGCGCGTTCACAGACTCTCAAACGCTGGAAGAGCTGGGCGTCAATGTTCAGACACTCATGACCATTTTCATCCCCAACACGTATCAGTTTCTATGGACGACCAGACCTGAGGCCTTTTTAAAACGGATGAAGAGTGAACATGACAAATTCTGGAACACCAATGATAGAATTGAAAAAGCTAAAAACCTCAATCTTAGCCCCACAGAAGTTTACATCCTCGCATCGATCGTAGAAAGAGAGTCTCAAGTGCAATCCGAAAGGCCAACTATTGCAGGCTTGTACCTCAATCGCTTGAGAAAAAACATGAGATTGCAGGCCGATCCTACCGTGGTCTTCGCCATGCAGGATTTTACAATCAAAAGGGTATTGAACAAACACCTTGTTTTTGAATCTCCCTACAATACTTATCTATATGAGGGCTTACCACCGGGACCGATATGTATGGCATCCATTAATAGCATAGATGCCGTCTTAAATGCTGACGAACACAACTACTTGTATATGTGTGCCGCACCCGACACAAGTGGCAAGCATGTTTTCGCAGAAACACTCACACAGCATAATATCAATGCTAACGCATATAGACGCTTTCTTAATAAAATGGGTATCAGATAATGAACATGCAATATGATTCGGTTCAATTGCTCATTAATATCCATGAAGATCCACTAATGGGCCCATGTTTGGAACTTTGGGAATACGACCCTAACACATCATACCTCATCAGAAAGGCAGATGATACCTCGGTTGACAACTTACCTCTATCTCTTAAACAGGCAGCAACAGAAGCCTTAAAGGTACTTTACAAATGCCAGGAGCCTATCATAGTAAAAAAATATGGCAATCGAAAACTCAATAGTCTGGAGAAATTAGTAAAGGATGAGGTGATGTCAAAAATTGTGAGAACCTACCTAGAGAGACATTGGCAAAAAGCGATGGACATCCTTCTTGATCATCACTGCCCCCTGACTTACAATATGAAGCGTAACAGTAAAATAGACGATCACATGATCAATACCAGTTTGCGCCATGATGTACAGCCTAAATTCATCTTTAAGAATACTAACCAAGGCCTGGAGTATATCTTAAGCTTAAGGATCGGAGACTCTGAGCTGTCACTGCTCAATCAAACTCTGGTCATCTTATCTAAAGATCCAGCTCGGGTGATTTTAGACAACTTTCTTTTAAACTTAGAGCCTATCAAGGCGGGCTTTTTAAGTCAGTTTACCAGGAAGCCCTATGCATTGATCAAGACAAGTCTGGTAAAAGATTTCTTTATCAAAATCATCAAACCGGTAAGTGAGATTGCTGATATATCTATACATGACTATCCATATGACGAAATCAGTGACATTTCTAAAATTGACATCAACTTTACCAGACATTTAATCAACCGGAAATTTGGTTTTAGTTTGACATACCATTATGCTAATTGGAAAGTACCTGCACTGTCCAAACAGCTCACGAAGTCCATAGTCAATATAGGTGATGATGGCCAGCCACGCATGACAATAATCAAAAGGTCCATTGACCAAGAAAAATCTTTCGAAAAAATAATTGCCACAGCTTATAATTCAGAA
Organism: Saprospiraceae bacterium; assembly: GCA_007125435.1. Classification (GTDB taxonomy): domain Bacteria; phylum Bacteroidota; class Bacteroidia; order Chitinophagales; family Saprospiraceae; genus SLDF01. Next base: position 2,769 of record SLDF01000287.1, on the reverse strand, counting down.
GCAGACAATCAAGGCTTCTATGCGTTTTCAGAGGATATAGAAAGCTTAGAAGAGGCCATCGAATTTATAAGATCGACATCAATTAAGCTAACCTCAAAAAAGATAAATGTGGACTTGCACCTATCTAGCCCTGAGGGCTACAAGGTGGATTTAAGGCCTTATAACATCACACACATCGTCACTGAAAAAATCGATTGGTTTGATGTTAATATTGCTATTGAAATAGAAGATGAAACCATCGATATTGATAGGCTTTCAGCAAGCATTCTAGCCGGCAGCCCTTATGTTTTATTGAAAAATGGACTGTACTTCCTCATTCCGTCTAAGCTGAGGTATAACATTGAAAGCTACATTCAATTTGGGCAAATCAGCAATCGTCAAATCCGGCTTCCTGCATCTAGAAAAGGACTGCTCTCCCATACTAATCCTTCGTCTGAGTCAAAAACTGAACATGAACAAATACCGGATAATGGAAAATATGACCTCAAACAACTTAAGGGTATCACACTAAGAGATTATCAAAGAGATGGCCTTCTTTGGCTGCTTGACAAGTATGAAAAAGAACATGGCGCAATTTTAGCAGATGATATGGGTCTAGGTAAAACTGTACAAATCATTTCTATGATTGCCATGCTGACCCATGGGTCAACAAGTAATAAGGCAATAAAACAGCAAGTCAAAAAGCCGATTCAATTATCACTCTTTGATCAATTGGATACCGTCGACACCACAGCAAATAATTTCAATAATAAGATACTCATCGTTTCCCCATCGAGTGTAGTCTACAATTGGAGAGAAGAGTTTAAAAAATTCTTACCACAAAGACAGACTATAGACTACAGAGGCCAGCAGAGATCTGAGTATTTGAAAAGTTGGGATGATACCGGTATTTTCCTGACTTCCTATGGCACCATGAGGCAAGATGCCGAGATATTGAAAGACTATGAGTGGGATATTGTCATCTTAGATGAAGCTCAAGCCGTAAGTAATGACATGACTGCCACCCATGCTGCGGCAAAGGGACTGGACAGTAAATTATTCATAGCGCTCACAGGTACACCGATTGAGAATTCACTTATGGACTTGTGGAGTATAATGAATGTCGTTCAAGAAAACCTGCTGCCTGAAAAAGAGGCGTTTGAGCTTATTATAAAAAGTACAGATGGAAATGTGCTGTCGCCCGCACTGAAAGCCATACTCTACCCTTTCGTTTTAAAAAGAAGGAAAGAAGATGTGCTAAAAGACCTGCCGGACTTAGATATCATCACCAAAACGGTAGAAATGACCGAAGGTCAAACAACGGTTTATGAGAAAGAGCTCAACAAGGCGAGAAGCCTAATTCTGAAAATGAAAGAATCAGGTAAAGCGGTAAAGCGAACACCTGAAGTCTTGACACAATTGATGAAGCTAAGACAGGTGGCCAACCATCCCGACTTAATAGACCAAAACGCTCAATTGGAATCAGGAAAGTTTAACTTTATCAAGGACCAGCTCTTGACTTTACACCATAGCAATACAAAGTCAATAATCTTTTCAAGCTTCCAGAAGCACCTAAATCTGGTGAGTGCATTTCTAAATGAAGAGGGTATATCACACGAATGGCTAACCGGAAAAATGACGGCAAGACAAAGAGAAAAGTCAATTCAAAAATTTGAGAACAGCCAAACACCATTTATCCTCATAACACTAAAAGCCGGAAGTACAGGTATAAATTTAACTTCTGCTTCGTATGTGCTTATCCTGGATCCATGGTGGAATCCGGCAGCAGAATTGCAGGCTATAGCCAGAGCGCATCGTATTGGACAAAAAAACAAAGTCACCGCCTTCAAAATCATATCTAAAGATACAATTGAGGAGAAGATATTGACTCTCCAATCTAAAAAGCAAGCACTTTATGATGACTTTTTTGATACCACTTATGAAAACGAAATTCAGGGGCAAGACCTTGAATATCTACTGTCCTAAAAATGAAAACAGGGAATGCTATCAAACTACTTTATCTGCACAAGATGAAGACGCAAATGCTTCCGGTTTTGCCTTAAACACAAACCCCATGCCTAATATGTAGCCCATCGCTTCTTTCAAAGCGGTGTTGGATTGAAAACTGGGGTCTGTATTGATATCGGCATGTACTTCCAACTCGACATTATACTTATCTAGTAAGTCACAGAGACTGTAAGCCACCTCTACGGACTTTGACACTTCTAATATCATGCGTTCTTTAAGTGACATTTGCTTATTGGTGGCATTATTATAAATAAACATAAAACCACCTTTTTTCTCTCTAAGAAAAACGATTACTGTTGCAAATTCGACCCTGCTGCCTTTGACTTGAGAGTCTGTCCCGATGCATACTTTAAGACGGTGTCCATTGTTAATCTCCCTCAATAATGAACGTTCTACAGCAACTTTTATAGGAAGCTCTATGGGATCACCTGAAAATCTGCGCCATGCCATGAGTAATAATTTTCAACAAATTTAAATACTCATGTCACATATTCAACAAATTGCCATATAAAATTTATATAAAATTATGATTAACAGTATATATACAAATCAAAATTACTTTAAACCCGAATTATGCATTAGAAAATCCCTGCCCGCCACCTGTCGATGGCAGCAGGCGGGTATTACGGCTTCAAATGGCTTCAAAATAAGGGGTCACTTATTATTTCTGGGGAGTAGGTCTTAAATTATACAGTTAAGAAAATAGATTTACAAACAGTATAAATCTATACTAGCTGCGTTTGCTTTGGACTTTTGGCTGTT
>SLDF01000154.1 GCA_007125435.1 Saprospiraceae bacterium | reverse complement strand
AGGGATGACTATGGCTCATTCACAAAATCACTTATTTTTTTGCCATTTTAACCCTCATTACGAATTTCCAATGCATAATTCGGGTTTACCTGAAGCCTTTGATTTTTTCTTTTTTTTCTGCCTTGTGATCAGGATTCACAGGATGCGAGAATTTCCAGAATTTCCGGTGATTAGCGTTTAATCAGGCGATTGGGCAACAAATCTTAGTGCTTAGGCATTGTCATCAAATGATCATTTGCCTCCATATAAATCACTCGAACGCTCAAAATGTAACTATCCCGGTGACCATAGATCATCAAAAAGACTTGAAAACGAATATTTTAACTTCTAATCTAATCCAGTGAATTCTCGCATCCTGTGAATCCTGATCACCAAGCGAGCATCAAAAAAACATAAAATACTTGAACGCTACGAATGAAACTATCCCGATAACAAAGGAAGAAAAACAGATACCCCGTAACCAGGAATCAAGACAAAAGGAAAAAGATGTACTTCCCTGAATAGCGTTGAGAGGTGATTTGTGTGACTAAATACTAAATCTAAATCAAATCCCAGCCACATAGTGGCGACATCATAATAGCGCAGGGCGTCAGCCCTGGGTTAAAGAGGTTTATCACCAAATGTTTTGGCGCTATTTTTGCGCTGAAAGAAGCAAAAATCGTGACAAAACTAATCGACTGGATCTACCAATAAAACTTGAAAGCTTTCATTCATCTTCAAGTATAAACAGCGGATAGCACGGAGTGCTTTCAGCGTAAACAGCAAACGGAGGCGATAGCCGATCGTTTGCATAAACAGCCGAAGTGAGGCGAATGCCAAACGCAGGCGTAAATAAAATACACCTAACTAGAAGCTTGCAGCTTGAAACTTGCAGCTAAATACTATATTCTGCGTGAGGGATAGAAGCGATATGAGCAGGGCTGGCATAGTTGGTAGAGCGTAGATGTGATGGCGACCAGCGGAAGCCGCTCACATCTACTGCGACACCCTATGCCAGCCCTGTGAATACAAGCGGATAGCCCGACCCCGCACGACAGTAAGGGGGCACGCCCAAAGACTTTTCTTCTAAATTCAGAATCGATGTATATAACCAATTAACGTTAAATGCTGACCATCAATGAGATTAGATATTGTATTTTTTGAAAAAATGTAGCAACTAAGTTATCTTCGTTGTCTCAAACTTTAAATTGCACCTTTCTACCGTGAAAACAAATGCCACTACAAGCCCTATATTAGTTCAAGTTATAAGCATATTTGTTGCGCCATTACTGATATGGATAGTATTGGCTTTGGTCTGCGCTCAGGGGATTGCTCAAAACAACTGTCTGATAGAAGCGGAGCTGCGCGTGACGCAGACATCTCTTGGGTCACCACCGGAAGGGCCATTCTTACCGGGAGAGTTTATAACTTTTTCATTTACCATACTCAATTATCGAGCGGACCAAGTACTGTCTGGCAATCAATGCCAATGGCTACAGGGCGTTATACCTGTATTTGGAAATGGGTGGGACCCGGCATCATTCAGGCCTGATGGCCAGCCCAACCCTAATACGGCCACCTTACCCTCAGAAATTTGGGAATGGTACCCTGAGGATGAGGTGCGCTATAATTTTCCGACTGAACAACTTGCTGTATATATTGACGAAGTATTTGACCGTAAATCAATGTGCGCAGTGGGTCACCCCGATTGCGATTTTGATCCGATCGCCGAGGCCGACACACCGCTTCCTGGCGGGTGGTTTGTCACGACGGAAGATTCCAGAGCGCCATGCCCCCTGGCAGGTCAGGATCCCAATGACTCGTGGGGAATACCACAGGAATGCGGCACCAATCGCAACCACGGTACATTTACTTTCAGAATGAGAGTAAGACCGTTTGAGGGCAGTGAAGGATGCCAAACTACCGGACATGAAGACTTATCTGTTGAGATATTTACATTTACAGATGGAGAGATTGGTTGTTTTGTAGGGGATAACGATCTGTGCTCATTTGATAATAGTTGGAGGCTGGACAGGGAGGTATCTTGCGTACCGACTAATAATGCCAATCGATTTTATAATAACTCCGTGCCGATATGCTTCTCCAATGACAATCCTGAAGTCTCTGTGGCAATGGGAAATCTGCCAGCATTTAATCCCAGATCATGGCCTGGCTGCTCTGGAGCAGATCAATTGCTCGGTGCCAACTGGTATTCGTTTGTAGCGCACAATACAGATATGCGCATCGCTATGAACATCGAGGACTGCATCAATGACAACGGCGTGCGTTGGTCTCTCTATGAAATACCGTGCGCATTCAGAATGAGCCAACCTACCGGCTCGGCCAATCCCAATGGGCTAGGTGCGCCCTTACTGGGTTGTGGAGACCTGAGCACCCCTCTCAAAGGTCGCGAGATCATAGAATTCGCTGCTATACCCGGTCAGCTGTACGGTATACTGATTGATGGATGGGAAGGTGATTTATGCAACATAACCTTTGAGACTCTGACGCCAGCAGTGCTGGGTAGTATAGGGGGCTTATCTCCTGGTGTACCAGAGACGGACTTTACGGTTTTTGGCTTTGATGGCGATACGATTTGTCTTGGTGCTGAAGACGTTTTGTTCACAGTGCCCAATCCATTGGATAATGCATGCCGGTATCAATGGCGTCTGCGATCTGATGACCCAACACGAACATTTTCTTATCATCCTGAATTGAGCCTCAGCTTCGACAAGCTGGGTGAATATGAATTGTGTGTTTTCGCTACCAACTATTGTGATACGACCATAACGGCATGTAGAGATATCGTGGTCGCCCCGTCCAAGGAGTCCTATTTCGTAAAGGACACCATCTGCAGAGGTGGCAGGTACACTTGGTTGGGCCCTGAAGGTGATATACTTGAAGAAATACCTCCGCAAAATGATACCGGACTCCAAACCTTTACGCTGCTACTAGACAACACCAGCGGCTGCGCCATCAATGCTGTCCTGGAGCTACAGGTCAGAGAGGTGAACTTTGATCAGCCTACAGTCGTAGATACGTTTGCATGCTACGATCTGGTGCAGTCAGACGCTTTCGTGTTTTTCTGTGACACTCTGGAGGATCCGGGTTTTTACGAAATGCAGGCGTGTGTATCACCAATCACAGCATGTGATACATTTTTTAATATAAATTTCGATGTTTTGGGCGGCCCATTTGGTATTGATGCCAGATGCGATGGTCTGGGAAATATGACTTTCAGCTTCATAGATGTAGACACCACAGGATACACGCCATGGACAGATCAGCTTGAAAGATTCGATAGTAATGACGACTTCTCCATAGAGCGATCGTGGACTGCGCTCAATACTACTGAAAATCTGGGCCAAAGTGAAACCCTTACCTTGACACAATCTCGAATCGAAGAATTAGCTAGAAATAACGTATTCAGCCTCACTTTAAGCCTTGATATCTTCTACAAAGACAACTTCATATGTCGATCAGACACCACACTAGACATCCAGATCAGAGAGAATTTTCCGACCATTGATGCTATAGTTGGAGATATTAATTATTGTCTGGGTGACGATGACCTTAGCTTTAGTGCTATTATCTCTGATCCACTCAACCCTCTGCATCAAGAGCCTGAAGATATGGTCGATCTGACCTTTTGGACTCTACCTGGCGGATTTACCTTCATACCGCCATCAGATGCATTTGACAGTGATATCAATGTCCGCGCCCCTGAGACCAATCCCGGCAGCTCAATCTGCCTAAGGGTCACAACTGATAGATGTAGATTTATAGCTGAGAGATGTGAAACACTCCAGCAAGCAGAGGTAGATCTCAATATCACCCCTATTGACAGTTGTAACCAATCGGTTTTTGAGGTCGTAGAGGCAGATGACTTCCCACCACAGGCCTATGATTGGTCAATCATAGATGGATACATATATGGTAGCAGTGCAACGCCTCAAGTGATCGCCTCACCTTTCAGTACGACAGATACTGCTTTTCTAAGTGTTAGACTTATAGGTGATTGTGTTGGCATTGGCATGTATGCTATACCTCCATCCGATCACCTCATCATAGAAAACATAGAAGACAATCCGAGAGACATCTACATCAGAACATGTACGGGAAGTCAACTGCTAGTGCTTACAGAAGATGCTTGTAGTGTAAGATGGGGATATATGGATACGCTTACATTTCAATCTGAGTTTCCAATATTAGACGAGAAAGGTGAAGAATGGGCCAAGCCGTATCTCGAGGTCGCTAATGGTCAGTCAAATAGCAGTAGACTTTACTTTGTAGAGCGGCTGATCAACTGCGAGGATTGCGATAATGAGATCATCTTTTTTAGTAGGAATGCAGAAAGGGTCGTATGTCAAGAGGAAGGAGATATCCGGATATTCCCAAATCCCAATGAAGGACAATTCAATGTCGCCATCAATGGATATGCTTCCGGTAAATATCATATTTACCTACTTGATATGCTAGGCCGAAGTGTGCTCCAACGCGACATAACCCATGCCAATGGAGACTCTAACACTCAGGTAGAGGCAATAAACCTGCCAACAGGAACTTACCATCTCACAATCGAGCATAATGGTCAAATTATACATAGACAGAAACTTTTAATCTTTAATCATTGACTATGAAGCAGCTAATCCATATCCTATACACTATCATAATCGTGCTGAATGTAAGCCTACCTGCTATTCATGCTCAGACAGAGGTTAAAAACTATCTGTACTATTCTGCTGAATATGAAAGCAACTTTAGCGCCGACGAAGCTTACATAGAACAAGCCATATTTAATACAAGTCGTGACCTGATGACTATATATCGACGTGGAATTGACCGCCTCAATCGTCAGGACTTCGATAATTACCAATCAGAATGGACAGCTATATTTTCAAGTTCAGCGAGACATATTAATGAATTTAGCGCTCTGGATATAGAGGTAGCAATAGATAAATACATCCGCATTTCAAAAGAAGAAGTCGCCAAAGGACAAAAGCTATCCGTTGTCGATATGTCTATTCAGGATATTGAAACTCTATCCCCTACTAAAAGCCAATACTTGGCCACCATAAATATATCCAAAGTACCCATAGGTCAGGAAGATGAACAGATTTGGCTACAGGCAACTATAATTATTGATGTATCTGATATCGATAATGTTACCGGAACCCTGTCCCATGTTTTTGAAGGTGTAATACCTGAATCCGAAAAGCCCAAGCTCAAACATTGGCATGCCTTGACACCTACAGCCGGTATTGGTTTTCAACTGGGCGATATTGATCGGCCTGGTTTTTCAAGGGGCACTTCACCAACAGTTAGTTTGGGTTATCAATACTTTAGAAACACACACATGTTCAACAAAAGACTATCATTTATTCTTGGAGGACAGGTGCGATACCATCAGCACCGCGTCACTGTCAGCGAAGGCGCATCACTGATGGGAGAAGGCTTCCCCAATAGATTAGAACTCACTTTTATCACAGAGGGTAACGAAACTATGCACAGTCTACATACCGAAGCCCAGCTTGGTATAGATATTAGGTTGGGTAAAGACCATTTGAATTATTGGGGCATTGCTGCAATATTAAGTCCAAGGCTGGCCTCTTACAGTACTGGACGATTTACCGGCGCTTTGGAATATCGTGAGCTATGGGGCGACAATGTGGTCATCAGCGATATCATCAATTGTGGGTTGCAATCGTTTGAAGGAGCAGATGCCGCTGATGCAACTTTTAGTGGTCGTGTTTTTGATATTAGGCCTGGTATATTGATAAGGCCTTACTATCGCAAATTTGAGGGCAAGCTCAATAGAATGCAATTTGGACTGGACTTGCAGTTTGTCCCACGATCACTGACCAGACAGGGCGATCTCATCTTTCTACGGCCATTTAATGAAACTACGGACAGCTCAAGACCGCAGATAGCTTATTCAGGGAACCCTATATCACAAAATATGAGTCCAGTTATGAGTGAACTTTACCTGGGCGTGCACATTTCTTATTTTATTGGTAAAGGGACATGGGCAACACAAGCACCTATAGCGGATCCACTGTTGGCAGGTTCGGGGTCTTATGCCAGCTTCGAAGGGAAAGCCTACCTGATCTTATCAGGCGACCTCTCAGATGCAGAAGCAGCGAGAAAAATTAAGAATGAATTGGGTCCAGCCACTCAATTTATTTGGATCATCAATACCACTAAACTAGAAAATGTAGCCATCCCGGATGCAGAAGAATTACTAGAGCTGAGAATCATCAATAATGAAAAACTAAAATACATCTCCATGCCAGGGCTAAGAGAAGTATTTGACAAAGTATCCATTACTGATAATCCTCTTTTTGAAGAATGGGATGCCCAAAATCTCGAACGCATCAATGAACTCTCTTTTCAGAAAAATAATAGCTACGAAAACCTTCTACTTCCTCAGATAAGCAATATAAGCAATGCCATACTCATCAGCAACAACAAAAGCTTGAAGAGCCTTGACCTGCCGCAGATCTATGATCTGAAAGGTGAAATGACGCTTACTGAAAACCCATCTCTCCATAGCATATATTTTAATACTCTGGAAGCTATACAAGGAGACATTAGCCTCTACTCACTTGAAGGGCTGGAGACTGTAAACTTTCCTTCTATTCGCTCCATAAATGGTGCCCTTAGTATTAACCAGAACAATGCGCTAAAATCCATTAGTCTTGAAAACCTCAAAGTAACCGGCTCTATCCTACAGATCCAAACAAACCCTCACTTACAGTCTATCCATTTACCAGCATTGAAAAAAATAGGCTCAGACCTTGTATTGAACAGCAATGATAGTTTATCCGAAGTCGTATTTGAACAACTTGAAGATGTCGAAGGCAATCTGCAAATATTCAATTGTATCAAATTAAAGGAAGTTAATTTACCTAGCCTGTCATCTATCCATAAAGAATTGAATGTAAGTGGACTGCCAGTACTATCGCAACTATCGCTGACTAAGCTAGCCAGTTCTGGTGCATTAGCTTTTAATACTAATGAGTCTCTTGAGCTTATCGACCTGCCTTTGCTCAATAGCGTAAGAAACCACCTCATTCTGGAAAGCAGTATCATTGATACCTTACATATACCAAACCTGAAGACGATCGGTCTTCTTTACCTCGTTGGCAATTTCAAACTAAAGCATGTACATCTTCCGAAACTGGACAGCCTTACTGATCACAAGTCCACACGATATGAATATGAGAACTTTAGCTTATGGATAGAACGCAATAATGCACTTAGTGTACTAGAGCTACCAGTTCGACACATTCACAAAAACCTGTTCATAAGTGATAACGTAAGGTTAGAAAAGCTAGATCTCAATGAATTGAAAACAGCAGGTAATATTAGTATCAGACAAAACCCGTCCTTAAGACATTTAGACTTTAATAAGCTTAGCCATATCAACGGCAGCCTCGAAGTGGTTACAAACCTTCGATTGCAAAGGATCCACTTCCCAGACCTGATGACCGTAGAGCAAACTGTGGAAATCAATTATAACAGCGAGCTAAGACATATCCGCTTCGATGTTATAGAGAAATTTGGAAGCCGACTTATGGCAACCAATAATGCATTAGACAGGTCAACAGTCAATCATATATTGTCTCGCTTTGCATCCCAGCTCTATCTACCGGAGATAAAAATGATTTATCTGGATAACCAGATACCACCATCGCCGCCATTGGGCAAGGGCTTATCTGATAAAAATACGTTGATCAAAAAAGGATACGACGTACTCACAGATTGACCTACTTTCATATTTTGTTTCCTATAACAGTTATTCTCACATGAATGACTCTCAACATGATTTCCAAGCACCTATATGGGATCACTTATTTTTTCTGGGGACTAACACATAAAAAGTCTAAAGATCAACAATTTGCTAATCGGTTTACAGCCTTTTTTCTTGATAAGAACATTTGAGAAATACATACATGTGGCAGGGTATATATAGT
>SLDF01000232.1 GCA_007125435.1 Saprospiraceae bacterium | reverse complement strand
TATTGTAGTAGTTATCAAAATATATTTAATGGAAAATCAAGTTCAATCAGCTTCAGCATACATCGCATTAGAAGAAAAATACGGTGCTCACAATTATCACCCTTTACCTGTAGTCTTAGAAAAAGGCGAAGGGGTATTTGTCTGGGATGTAGAAGGTAAAAGGTATTACGACTTTTTATCTGCATACTCAGCGGTCAATCAGGGACACTGTCATCCAAAAATCATAGATGCATTGAAACAACAGGCGGATCAATTGACGTTGACTTCCCGGGCTTTCCATAATGATCAACTAGGACCTTATGAAAAGTTTATGACAGAGGTGTTTGGTTATGACAAAATACTACCCATGAATACAGGTGTTGAAGGTGGTGAGACAGCCGTTAAGCTTTGTCGGAGATGGGGATATGATGTGAAAGGTATAGCAGAAAATAAAGCAAAAGTCATATTTGTAGAAGGAAATTTTTGGGGACGAACTATGGCCGCGATATCATCTTCTACTGACCCTACCAGTACTAAAGGCTTTGGTCCTTTCATGCCGGGCTTCGAATTGATACCCTACAATGACTTAAGTGCACTGGAAGAAGCGCTAAAAGACCCTAATGTAGCCGGATTCATGGTCGAACCTATCCAGGGGGAAGCAGGTGTAAATGTACCGGATAAGGGCTACCTGAAAAAAGCTTACGAACTTTGCCAGCAATATAATGTCCTGTTCATCGCCGACGAAGTACAAACAGGAATCGCGCGAACCGGAAAGATGATTTGCTGTGATCATGAAGGGTTTAAGCCCGATATTTTAATTCTTGGCAAAGCCCTGTCAGGAGGAGTTTTCCCAGTGTCAGCTGTCTTGTGTAGAGATGAAATCATGCTCACTATTAAGCCTGGAGAACATGGTTCTACTTTTGGTGGCAACCCATTAGCGTGTGCAGTAGCTAAGGCAGCCATTGAAGTCATTTTGGATGAAGATCTCAGTGCTAAAGCCAATAGACTTGGTCAAATTTTCAGAGATCGAATACAAAAAGAACTTGTTGATGCCCATGGTATAGTAGAGCTTGTAAGAGGCAAAGGTTTGCTCAATGCCATAGTTATTAGTGAGAATGAGAAAAGCAATACGGCGTGGAATATCTGTCTCCAACTTGCAGAGAATGGTCTACTAGCTAAACCCACTCACGGTAACATAATTCGCTTTGCCCCTCCACTGGTCATGACCGAAGATCAACTTCATGAATGCATCGACATCATAGTCAAGACATGTAGTTCGTTTTAGATCTTAGCGATTATCGCTATAACAGCTTAAAATATTTACATTTCAAGCCTCAAACTTATAGGCCTATCCCTAAAAGTTTGAGGCTTATTTATGCTTGTGCACGAAAGAGTATTCAAATCAGATAAAAGCTATGCCAATAAATAATAGAAAATAAAACCAGTTTCTAGCTTTTACTTTTTTCACAAATTTTTATATGAAATATTTTGCCAATATGTTAATTTAGTGTAAATTTACCAATGGAAACACTAAATCTATTAGTTATGCAAAACTCCTCAAGGTTCAACAATGCATTACAGCTTAAAGTCAGAAACATCATTACTACCTTCTTAATTGCAAAAAAACTAAAGAAATCTGACTTCTATCATGCCATGGGTGTTTCTCATAGTACTTTCTACAAGAAACACTCGGGTAAGACCCAATTTTCAATCGGTGATTTAGCTGTAATTTCTAAGCTGACGAATTATTCTATCGACTCTTTTCTCAATGAGAGCCACCATGTCGTTCCTTTCGATATATCCGGCGTCACTATCGCTCATAATAAGGCCTCTTATTTAGGCTTATTACATAATTTGCTTGATAGCCTGGACGACTTAGAAGACCCTGAAATAAAATTTGTCACTCGTGAAATACCAGTTTTTTATTTCTTTTCTAATCCTCTGCTTGGAGCATTTAAACTGTTTATATACTCTAAAGTGAATTGGCAGCTTCCTTTTTACAAGGACAAATTGTCTTTTTCGATCGACTTGGTTAGTGACTATGAGATAAAGCTAATGCAAGACGCCTGGAAAAGGTACACACAAATTCCGTCCACTGAGCTTTGGAGTCCTTTTATTTGGCAGATGACATTAGAACAGGTAAAATATATGCTTACGCATGATATGTTTAAAAACGCAAAAGATGCCCTCAAAATCATAAAGGCCATAAGAGAGATTACTTTATCTTCAAGACAATGGTGTGAACAGGGTAAAAAACCATCAAACTCAACCAAACCAGGCGCTAATTTCACTGTATTCAACAATAATATTATTAATACCAATAGCTTCATGCTAGCCGGTAATGAGGACAACAACAAATTGCTTATTACACATACCAATCCAAACTTTCTGGAATGCGATAGTGAAATCATTGCCAAGAAAACTGATCAATGGCGAAAAAACCTTCAGCAGTCAACGATTAAACTTAAAGGAAAGGGCAATACAGATGCGGCTGATTACTTTTCTAAGTTATTCAGAGAAATTAATGAAGCAGAAGCTTATGCCTTGAACTACATCAAAGGTAATAATAAATGAGTCTAAGTCAAACCGAGTTAAACCTTCTGGTATCCATCAGAGGTGAATACGCTAGTTTGCAGTTTGGTTGATAAAATTAATTGGGCAGCCCAATAACTGTCATCCGTATCTCAGGTGTCTTGACGTGTATGAAGGGCATATCTTCCATAGCATGACATGAATTACACGATATTCTGAATACTTCAAAAGCTGCTTCAAAGCCTTCACTATCACCATCCTCAAGGACTTTTTCTAGAGCAGGAATGTTATCATTAACAAATGATGTAGCAGACTTTGCTCTCGCAGGGCGCCTTTCAAGGCCAGCTTCCATAGCTTCTTCGATGTGTTCCAGATGGTGCAATGCATATTCCCAATTACCATCCAGTCCGGCCCAGTATAGCTCTTGGTATCGATACTGTATTTCGTGCATAGCATGAGCAAATCCTCCAAACTGATCTGCGACTGTTGACCATCTTTCATCATCTGTACCTGATAGCCAGTCTTGAGAACCATATGATTTGCCCTCTCCTGATTCGACAACAAGGCATCCTACCATCGATACAGAAAGCCAAAGCAAAAAGACAACTTGAATTGATTTCATAAACGCTTTAAATTTGACTGCAATATAATAAAATTAGTCTACAACTACAACCATCTTTTAGCACTAACAACTGGTGACAAGTAGGGGCTCGCGTCCATATTTCCTGATAAAATTTTATCATATCCCTCAGGATGATGTATATCGCCACCTTCTATTGCACCCAGTTCAGGGATCCAGTATCTTACATAGTCTCCCTTTGGATCATAGCGCTTGGCTTGGCTCATGATATTAAAGTATCGGTCTTCTCTAGGATCTGCACCCACACCAGCTATATAGTTCCAGTTGCCATAGTTACTGCACGGATCATAATCAATCAAAACAGACTCAAAATACTCTGCTCCTATCAGCCAGTTTTGCTCCAGATCTTTAATAAAAAATGAAGCCACATTCTGACGACCGCGGTTGGACATAAACCCTGTGGCCTTCAGTTCACGCATATTAGCATCAATAAATGGAATACCTGTCTCCCCGTTTATCCATTTTTGAATCTTATCATCATCTTCGCCCATGTATTCAGGCATTATACCGCGAGTCCCGCTGACTTTAAATATAAGATCACCGTATTTTTTACCCATGAACCGGAAGAAGTCACGCCACAGCAGCTCAAAAATTAACCAATATGTTGACTTATTCGCACCATATACACTTTCGTACTTTCTTATTTCGTGTACTATCAGCTTTGGTGAAAGACAACCCTGAGCTAACCATGGAGAAAATTTAGAGCTATAGTCCCCGCCTAGCAATCCATTCCTTGTCTCCTTATACATAGATAGTAACTGCGTATCCCAGAGATAGTACTTCAGCCTCTCTAGACCAGATCTCTCCCCTCCTTTGAATGGGATTACAGCGCGATCATCTGACTCGGACTCCTCATACCCGAGCTCAGACAATGTTGGCAATTCATTATACGCAATGGGCGCACCGCCATCATCAGGTAGGTGCTCTGGTCGACTAAACGGTTCTCTATATGCCACTTCCTTCTCCACCTCCTTCCTAAACTGTGTAAAAGTATCAGGCGTCTGCGTCACTGGAAAAGGCAAATCGGCCGTGTACAAGAGCATTTTTCCTCTGTAAAATCGAAGCTCCTGACCGACTGTCCAGAGATTTTTCTCCAGTGCTGATTGTACCCTGACTTCTTCACTAGTGCGCTCACGATTACAATAGACCCAACTGCTCTTGACTTGCTTAGCCAGTTCAAAAATCTCTTCTTCCGGTTTACCAATCCTTACATACAGGTCTTGACCCATTTCGCGCAGCGATGCCCTGAGGTCTGCTACAGATTCCAAAATAAATTTTGCTCTATGACGTCCGGTTTTCTTGAAGCCAAAACTCGTACTATCATTAAACCACCTTTCATCAAATATATAGGCAAATACGATATGATCCGCAACCGCCATTGCATCGTGCAGTGCTTCATTGTCATGCAGCCTTAGATCCTGTCTAAACCATATGATCGCTGTCTTTTTACCACCTTCTTTCATTCGATTACATTTTCTATTATTCAAAACCCTAAAAGCTCGCCTTAGTTGATAAAAAATAATATTATAGGAAATCTATAACAGTTAAGGACTTACACATTGATTTTACAGATTTTTTCTTTGGGCGTGACCCTACGGGTCGGGCTATCCGTTTGTATTCCTGACTGTCTCATGGGCAGTCACGATGCATCTAGTGGCTTCCTTTGGTCGCCCCTATCTGCATGTTCCTGCTATCCATTCGTCAGCCACTCATATCACTTCTATCCCTCACGCAGTTAATCAGTTGTCAGTTGTCATTTGTCGGTTGTCGGTTTTTCGCTGTTTAATGTCAAGCATTCGGATAGAGCGCCTTTGCTTGACGTTTACGCTGCGATAGCGCTGCTATCTCCCCTGTTTAGGTTTGAAGCTAGTTGCTAGATCCTGGTTGCTTGAAGACGCCTGTTTTCATTTAATTTTATTGGTAGTTCGGTCAAGTTGTTTGGGTACATTTCAAAATGTTGTTTTTTCTGGTCATGCATCAGCGCTGCGCAACAGTGGCGGCTCGGTTCCTTCGTGTAGGATTGCGACTTTGATCAAGACTTGAAGAAGCTGAGCCGAGGGCGGCTGTATGTTTTATTATCATTTTCTAGTTTACTCATTATGGCGATTTTATTTAGATACAGTGATGCCGAGCCAGAGGCGGCTCGGTTCCTTCATTATTTGCTTGACACTTAGTCAACCAAATTGCTGCGCACCATTCAGTCATGCACCATTCAGTCATGCACCATTAGGTCATATTATTGACTTGGCACATTTCAAATCGTATTACATCTGCTATAACCTATTGGGTTTCATTCTTAATTTTAAAGGCTGTATCTTTGGCATAATGAATTGTAGCTATTTATTTTTTCTCCTGTGTTGCATCAGCGATGTGTAAGGGTGGCGACGCTAGGAGCCAGACTCTGTGCAGCGTTAGCGAAGCAGAGGCCGAACGAATAGTGAGCCCTGGAACGAGTCTGAAAACAACCGTCGTATGATCTAAGTCGCAGCTATTTTGAGTGAGATCAAAGAAAGAAAATACGCGCATAGCCCAAGCTATATAAGTATTTTTTTTCGAAGATATCGCTCAAAAGAGCAAGACTTGGGATCGTTAAGATGGCTGTTTTCAGACTCTAAAAAGCGACCCGACGACGACAGGAGGAGGGTGATGCCCAAAGCGACAAAATGAAATACAACCGATTTGAATCATAAAATAACGAATAATGTATAAAACGCTATGTTTTTATCTTTTAGCTTCTTTTTCAATCATGCAAGCTCAGGATCGCGCATTCAAGCTGTATGACAGGAGTGGAAATGAGATCAATTTCGAGCAGGTTATCGATCAATCTAGTGCTGCTGATGTTATCCTCTTTGGGGAGTTTCATGACCAACCTATCTCGCATTGGCTGCAGTCAGAATTACTAAAAGCTCTGCATGCTCAGAAAGGTGAGCGAGTCATTGTCGGCGCCGAAATGTTTGAGACAGATAATCAGATCATTATTGATGAATACTTGCAGGATATCATCACCACTAAAAAGTTTGAAGCTGAAGCACGACTTTGGAACAACTACAAGACAGATTATAAACCAATAGTCGAATATTGCAGGGCTAATGATATTAAGTTTTATGGCACGAATGCGCCGGGTAGGTATGTGAATGCACTGTACAACAACGGTTTCGAAGTGTTTGACAAGCTGTCAGAGCTGGCACTCTCATACTTGTGCCCAATGCCACTTGAAATAGACTATGATTTACCTACATATGCACAGTTGCAAGGCATGGGGTCTGCGCATGGACAAGAGAAGAAATACTTTGTAGAGGCACAGGCGCTCAGAGATGCTACAATGGCGCATACTATTCTACAAACTTATGAGAAAGAATCTGTCTATCTACATCTTAATGGCAGCTACCACTCGGATCATTTTGAAGGGATAGGATATTATCTCTCTGTCGGTAACCCTGACCTGAAGGTAATGGTAGTAACAACCGTTTACCAGGATAATATCGACCAACTTGATGAGGAGCACCATGGCAAAGCAGATATCATCATCTGCATTCCTCAAAGTATGATGAGATCATATTAGTAAGGCATATTTACAATCTTAACTGCGTTGGTCAGAAAGATAGCGAAAGTAGTTTCCCTGACGAATAATATCATAAATTAAAACTATCCTTCAGCAAAATGTATTATTTACTTAGTTGAGTCGATTTAAAAAGTTGTTACGAAAGGAATCAAATTAAAATAGAAGTCCAGACATCACATTCTGATGTGTTTGGCCCCAGGACAAAAAGTAAAAGACAATGAAAAATTATAATATTCTCGCAGTGATGGTCTCCATTTTGCTTATCTCAGCGTGTGGTATCAAAGAACCAAGCCAAAGCAGTTTACAGATGCTAGAAGAGGAGGTCATGGCTATTCATGATTCTGTCATGCCCGATATGCCTAAGATTCATTATCAAAAAGAAGCTTTGGTGGATTGGAGCAAATCCGAAGAATTTGAAGACTTAGACTCTACAGATAGACAAAACATTGCCTCTGCAATACGAGCGCTCAAAAAAGCAGAAGATGCAATGTGGGACTGGATGTCTGATTACGCAGATGAATCTGAAGAAATGAAAGGCAGTGACGATAGTCTCATGAACGTGTTCTTACTCAGACAAAAATCGGAGATCATAAGAGTCAGGGACATGATGCTGTCAAGCATGTCTGCTGCCGACAGCTTATTCAATACGCAAAACCAATAAAGTCAACAATGAAATATATATTATTACCCATTGCTATGATGGCAATATTAAGCGCCTGTGTAGAAGAAGAAAGACAATTGCCCATTTATGGAGAAGTCGATATTGTAGAAGGCGACACTATCTATCATACTATCAGAGACTTCACATTTATGGATCAGGATAGTCAGATCATTACAAATGAAACTTTCGCAGATCATATTTACATAGCTGACTTCTTTTTCACCACATGCCCAACAATCTGCCCGAAGGTCAAACAACAACTGATCAGAGTTAGAGACGCCTTTCCGGATGAGGGCAGATTGAAGTTTTTGTCGCATAGTATTGATACGAGGAGAGACTCCGTACCAACACTCCGAAAGTTTGCAGATAAGCTCAATATTTCATCTGATAGATGGCACCTTGTCACAGGTGACAAAAAAGACCTTTATGATATAGCAGAAGATTATTTCTCCATAGCTAAGGAGGATCCTAATGCACCGGGTGGTTATGACCATAGCGGCTATATTATATTAGTGGACAAAAATAGACACATACGGGCTTATTGCGACGGAACAGACCCTGATAAGGTAGATGCATTTATGAAAGATATCCAAAAACTAATAGATGAGATAGATGAAGGCTAAGTTAATCGCTATATGGTTTGCCGCTTTGGGTATCATACTCATATCCAACTGCACATCCTCCAAAGGACAACAGGGTGAATACCTATATAATGTTTACTGTGCACCTTGTCACATGGAGGATGGCAATGGACTTGAGCGTTTATACCCTCCACTCAATCAGGCTGACTTCCTGGCTGAAAATCAAGAGCATATACCATGTATCATAAGACACGGCATCGAAGGAAAAATCATAGTCAATGGCGTCGAGTTTAATGAACCCATGGCAGGGATTGAAGACTTAAATGATGTGGAAATCAATAACATCATCAACTACATCAACCAGGCGTGGGATAATGATATCCCTACTGTTAATTTCAAAACGACAGAGGAGAGATTACAGCAATGTCCTTAGATTTTCCACTACTTACCGAACTAAAGTGACGCTACCTTTCAATTGAATACGCTCTCCTCCAATACACCTACCCTCGAAGTAATATCCATAAGCGTCTTGCGGGGCTTCTTCGCCATTGAAGGTCCCATCCCACCCTACTGATTGATCATTTGTCTCGAAAACCTTGTTACCCCACCTATTGTACACAGTGAAAAACATTTCTTCTATAATAGCAGACTCTACAAACAACATATCATTCACGCCATCTCCATTCGGAGAAAACAAGTTTGGAATAAAGACAAACTCGGTATCACATACTTGCTGAAAAACAACAACTGTTACAGTAGTCGTATCAGAACAACCAAAAGCATTGGTCACTATAACCTCATAGGTAGTGGTTTCAAGTGGGCTAGCTACCGGATTGAATACAGCAGGGTCAGATAGTGTATTTGAAGGTGACCATTCATAAGTAAAACTACCATCAAAGGTGACAGTCAATGTGGATTCTTCAAATCGAAAGATAGTGTCTGGGAAAGCTTCTACTTCAAGGCCTTCGATCGTCTCGAATACAATAATGCTAAAATCTACACTCGTTGGACAGAGGCTATCCGCATCAGCAGAAAAAGTAATTGCAGTATTTTCAACTGGACTAATGATAGGATTTAGGACATTCGGTATGTCTATCTCTGGTTCAGAAGACCACTGAAAATCAGCGCCTTCAGTTAAAAGACCGGAAATCAACTGCAAACTGTCTCCCACACAAATGGTATAGGTCAACTGCTCCGGATTGATCTCTACAAATGGTACTTCAAGTGTTATTGTCAAAGAATCTTCACATCCCAGTTCATTTTCTGCAAAAAGTGTAACCATGACCTCATTTGAAATGCCTACAGTAACGGTACTGTCAAAAGCCATGAATGAAAGTGTATCAGAACCCGATAGTATACGCCAATTAAAACGTAAAGAATCGCCAATTTCATCTTCAGTAAGGTTAATCAGAACAAACTCTAAACTATCTGAGCAACTATTAACACTGACCTCAAAATCTATATCAATAGATAAGTCGAAGATAGTTATCAATCTACTCAAAGTGTCAGCGCATATAGTACCCGGGTTTGCTATCAAGCTTACACTGTATTCACCGGGAGCAGGAAAGGTATATATAAATTCATTATCTACACTGAATGTGTCAGGTGCTTCAATATCACCAATGATCCAAATTATGGAATCAGCATTCTCACTTTCATTCGTAAAAACAACGACTGAATCACAAACATTTTCTGGAGAGAAGAAAGCTGATGACGTAGACAGACATTCACCGACATTATATTGAAAATCTCGTCTTGTCGTACTTATCAATTCACCATCTCTAAACTCATCAACACATATACCAACTACAAACTGTCCCAGAAATGGAGGCGTACCTGTCAATCGACCAGTTGCCTCATCAATGACCAATGGGTCATCCCCTCCTAGCATATTATCAACGCTAAATGTAGGTGCCCAAATGACATCATCATATTCTGGTGGAAAAGGTGGCTGAGGTCGAGGCGCTCGAGGTAATGCCCCTTCTAACGGTGTGCATAACCTATAGCTTAGTGAGTCACCCTCTGCATCAGACGCACTGTGGTCGAAGTTTATAGGCTCACCTGCACAAATATAAATCGGCGGCCATTCATTGAATGTAGCACTTGTATTGCAAGACAAAAGGGCCTCTTCACTAATGAATCCATAAAAGGTAGCTCCAGTCAGGTCAGGCTCCACAATATTTTGAATAGTCTGATTTCTACAGCATCGTTGATAGGCTATTTGATAACCTCCGGGCCTAAATGGCAATTCTATGACTTCCCTGTAGGTAGTCGTATGTACGCAAACTTCTGTAACCTGTGAGAAACATGGATCTTCCAGGGTTTGACTCAAGGTATCGTCATTCATCAATGGTATCAGTATCTGTCCAAAAAAACCAATGTCAGTGATCAATTGATTTTCAGAATCAAAAAAACCAACAGATGCCGGATCGTCAAAGTACGCTAAGGGGTTGCCAAAAAAACAATCTCTGTAAACAGTAAGAATGATCTCATATTGATTATCTCCCAGACAACGATAACTAATTTCCCCCCCCACTATATGCGATGCATGTAGGTCTTGAAAACTATAAAGCAGTAATAAGGCGAAAAATATTCTTTTAAAAAACATGTACAATGTTTACCCTAAGTCCTTTAACCCGGATTATGCCTTAGAAAATCCCTGCCCGCCACCTTTCGATGGCAGCAGGCGGGTATTACGGCTTAAAATGGCTTTAAAACAAGTCGCTTTGCTTGATTTTGTTCAATCACCGTAGGGGTGACTATGGCTCATTCACAAAATCACTTATTTTTTCGCCATTTACTCATATTGCTTTTATATTTTTTATGGAATTCGTGAATCTCCTTCGTCGATTTTAATCCTCATTACGAATTTCCAATGCATAAACCGGGTTTAATGATTTACTATTGTAAAGTAACAAATTTTTTTGCCAAAATAAGTATTTGGACTAACCCAATCGAAGTTGACAATGTGATAAAAAAAGGTCGCTTTGTTTCCAAAGCGACCATTTTTGAATTCTTATTATGTTATTTCTTATTTTATCTCACAAGATTGACACTGCCGGATTTATTAAAAACCTCTCCGTCAATACAATTAACTCTTAAATAATAACCATATGCATCTGTTGGCATTTCTTCATTATTAAATGTACCATCCCATCCTCTGTTCAAATCTGTCGTTCTGAATATTTCTTGCCCCCATCTGTTATATATCACAAACTCCATCTCAACCATAAATGGTTCATATATTCTAACTAATAATAAGTCATTCACACCATCGCCATTGGGTGAAAAGAAGTTTGGAACGAAGATATATGGCTCATCACAACGTAAGTCCGCTACTGTTACTGTAGATGAGAATTCAGCTTCACAACCGGATATATCAGTAATAAGTACAACAAACTCAACGTCTTCATCTAAATCTTCTGTCTGTATACAGTTGCCATCATTAGGACCAAGAATAAACTCTTCCGGCTGCCATTCATACATATAGTTGGGATTAAACTCTACACACAGTTCAGTGCTTTCGCCTACAAGTATAGTATCACTATCTGCAATTACTCCTAAGTCTTCAGGGAAAATAAAGACATTCAATGTATAACTAGCCTCAAGGATGCAACCATCTTCATAAGCTATTTGCACAGAATAGGTAGTCGTTTCCGATGGGCTTACAGTTATTCTTTTCTCGTCCAGGTCTGTCAATATTGAAGGATCTGAATCCCAAAGATATTGAATGACATTGTCTTCATCCGGTGAACCCACCTCTATAGTGACGGTATCGCCTAAACACATTGGATTGTCTCCATCAATCGTAAATACAACCTTGAAGAACTCAATAGCTACAGACCTTGTCACTTCACAGCCAAATTCATCTATTACTGTAACCGTAATAACTTCATCAATCTGAGGTGTGTACACCAATGTAGGACCGTCTGCAATCACATTACCTTCACCATCTTGCCACTCATAAGTCACCGCAGTTGGGCTGTCAGCATTTATGGTTAGTTCTTCCGGCTCGCAAAGCACTATTATATCGTCTACATCCAAAGAAATCTCATCTGCTACGATGACCAATACAGTTCGCTCTATAATACAATTAGGATCATCCGGGTCTGTGATAGTGACTGAAAACTCTGTTGTCATTCCAACTTCTGTTGTTGGATTAGGTGCTGTAGGGTCATCTACAAGGTCTGCAGGCTCCCATTCGTATATAAATCCATCAGGAGCTCCAGGGAAAAGCTCTATTGCAACTCTATCACAATTTTTGATCGTATCATTAAAACTGCTCAAATCTATAAATCTGACGGTTACTTCTTTCTTTACTTCCATGGGGCCACAGTTCCCATCCGTAAACATGGTGATGAAATACGTCCCTTCTTCTGCATAAACATGTGTAACACTGTCTAAGCGGCCTTCATTCACTTCGGTGCCATCTCCAAAATCCCATCCTGTAATAAAATCAGGATTGCCCTGGGTGACGGTAACCGTTACTTCCAGACTTCCACATTCTTCATCTAAGTCAAAGTCCATAGGCTCATCACCATCTATGACCGTTACTGTGACAGTCTTATCAGCAGAACAATTAATATCTTTAGAGACAATTGTCACATTGTATACAGTTGTTTCATCCGGACAAACTTCCGGGTTGATCTCACCGGGACAACATTCCCAAATATAGTCAAGACCAGGTAAAGGATTAGGATTCAGTTCTACACACAAACCGCTACAAAGATCAAACTCTGACTGAATGATATTATCATCTAATACATAGCCTATCAACTCCTTAGTCGTGCAAGTGTTTTCACAAACAACCGCTCCGTCCAATTCATATGTCACACATAATGTGACGATAAAACTTGTCGTTGTATCAAACTCTAAGGTAAAGTTCTGTACATCAAACTCTAATGTGCCTGACTCGTCACCGGAGACGAATTCTACTGTCCAGTCCCATGAAACCGGAGTACCCTCTGGGCCATCATATGATTCATCTCTAAAGTCAATTACCAATCGCTCTTCACATTCCGAAGCAAAAAGACTAAATTCAGGATCAAAGTTAACTGTAGGTGTAAGTGGAAAAGTTCTTGTCTCGGTGCTAACACACTCTGATGTTGACTCAATTGTAAGACTTAACGTCACTTCTTGAAAACCGACCACATTGAACTCTCCCGGAACTTCTCCAAATAAGGTATCTGAGGTTCCTGATGCATCAGTCAAAATCCATGTCCAGGATGTAATCTCTCCTTGATCATCTTGACTTTCATCAATCGGTCTTACTCTGTAATCGTCCTCACACTTTATAATCTCTACACTAAAGTCAGGTATTAATCCTTGATCTGACTCTCCTACAAAATCTATGGTTAGTGTCTCGGTACATTCATTTTCAGCTACAACTGTCAGGGTGATACTCCCTTCGCCTCCCCTTTCTACCTGAAACATTACAGTGTCTCCTGTAAAAGTTAATGTAGAGTCACCATATACAACCTCCCAATTCCTCTCTGCAATTACTGATACTGAATCTGTACTTAAGTCTACAAGGACTACATTGACAAATTCTCCACACTCGAAGACCTCTACTTCAAAATCCAATTCAAGTCCTGTATTCCTCAGACGGATTTCCTGAATGAAAGTATCGACACAAGCACTTCCAATTGAGTCATACGCTAATAGAGTAACTGAATATAACCCTGTATCAGGAAATATGAGTTCAGGCTCAAACTCATCGATTATCTCTTGCTCAAAGTTATTGTCAATACCATTGATCAACCACTCGTAATAAGATGCATTTTCACTTTCATTTGACACACTTACGTTGAGGTCTCCACATTGAATTGTTGGCATCTCAAATCGAGCTCTGGGTATTTCTCCACATGCAACAACATTCAGTTGGAAATCTCTAACTGTACGTGATAGTAACTCTCCATTTCTAAACTCTTCTACACAAACACCGACAACGAATTGTCCCAAAACTTGAGGCGTACCTGTAATAACACCTGTTGTAGGATCAATTTGTAATGGATTATCGCTCTCGCCTAACATCATAGTCTCGTCAAATCCCGGAGCCCAAACTATAGGATCATATGGCGGCCTGGATGGTGGCGTAGGCCTTGGGTTTTGTCTGGTTGCACCCTCATTAGGAGTGCAAAGACTGTAAACTAGTTGGTCACCATCTGCATCTGAAGAAGAATGGTTGATATTAAGTTGATCACCAAAACAAACATAAACGGGAGGCCAGTCATTTAAGACTGCGCCATTATTACAGGAGTTTAGGGCCTCCTCTGATATTGACACAGTATATGTAGAACCTTGCTCCTGTGGTTCTATAATGTTTGATAATGTCATATTACGACAGCATCGCTGGTGAGCCAGTATATATCCCCCTTCTCTGAATGGCAATACTACCTCATGCACATATACCTGTCTCTCTACACACACAGGGTCAAAGTCTGGATCGCAGCTTGGATTTATCCCTGTTGATATTAGCTCAGGATCTCCTAGTGGTTTCATTAATATCTGGCCACTGACTCCAACTGTGGTTATCAAGTTGCCTCTTGCATCAAAAGCACCAAGAACTGCTGGATCATCAAATGTTGCACCTGGTAAGGCATTCTCACAATCTCTGTAAATGGTTAGGGTGATTTCATACCGGTTGTTTCCCAGGCAGCGATAGCTGATATCCCCACCCACAATGTGTGAGGCGTAAAGTTGTCCGGTCATGCCAATAAGCATAAAGACCAAGACGAATGTCAGCCGTCGAATGAATGTTGATTTGATCATAAGATAATCATTGCGTTTTGGTATGCTGATTTTATGTTTTGTCCTGTACATTCTTTTCAATGTTTATGTGCTTCTTTTAAAGACCTCCTTACCTGCGATTGCCTTCATCTCTCTTCACTTGGATAATCTCAACCCTTCTCTCCCTTGATGCCGGTATACTGTAAATTGAATTTCTCTCGTCTCTTATACTGCCACTGACATATCTCGGCGCCCTTCTAGAACCAAATGGTTCTTCCTTGATCACCAGTTGCTTGTTCTCAATATATTCAGTCAACTTACCATCTGAGTATTTAGTAACCTGATTCATAACGGAGCTAATTCTACGCTTACTCAATGCATCATTATAAGCTCTCGATGCCCGTGGACTGGCATATCCCTGCAGGACGATCTCGACTTTTTCATTATCGTCGATTAGCGCTTTTTCGAGTAGAGCAATGAAGGTGCGTAAATGCTCATTGCCTTGCTTGACTTCCTTGTCAAAGAAATTAGCCACTTCTGTTTCTGCTTGCTCTTTTTCATCGCCGTCTAGAGGTGAAGCATATGCATTGATAAATTCTTGCTTCCTGGCATAGTATGGCGGATATGTTTGCTCATATCTAAGCGTAGTCCTTGTTTTGTAGGTTCGCTTGTCCGGCTCATCGTTATCAAAGAATAAGGTCAGCGGCAAGAAATCCTCTAGACTTCCTAATCCCAAATAGAGTTTTTCCGTTATTGTATTCAAATGGTCGATACCGGCGGTGTTGATCATTACCGAGTCAGGACTATATCCTCTCTTAGTAGCTACAACGATTAAGTCTTTGTCGCGGTCAATAGGCAATATCAACTCATTAGACTCATCATCCATCTGAACGATCAGCTCACTAGATGGGTCATTCTTATCAATGATTTTGATCGTCGTCCCATTAAGGGCTTCATTGTTGCGCTTGTCAAATGTATACACCTCAAGATCCAAACGTGTCGTCCTTAGCAATAAGTCCTGCTTGATTGTATCTGATTTTCTTATCCGCTTTGTGCTGATCATAGCTGAATCAGGAAAATATCCCTCTTTTTCAGCTACAACTACGTAGTCTCTGGCTCTTTCTAATGGAAAATAGAAATCGTTGCCATCGAGATTGGTCATCCCTCTCGGATTCTCAGGGTCTGAAAGATCAACTAATGTGACAGTAGCACCATTTAAATCTTCTCTGGACAGTTTATCTAACACCATTGCCAAAAGGTCGATATCAATTTCAAGGAACTCAGCACGATAAATATCGTTACAGCAAGCTTCTCTATCCTCATCTATGAAAAACCCACCAGATCTATTAGAAGCGAAATAAGCGCCATCCTGATTGTCCAATTCCATGTAGTACAGATCATTGTAACTAGAGTTGAATGGTACACTCATATTCTCAGGTTCTAACCATTCCCAATCTCTATACTCTGTTCGGAAAATATCATACCCTCCTAAACCAGGCCATCCATCTGATGAAAAATAGAAAACTCCACTTCCTGAATGATAGAAAGGTGTAATCTCATTGAACTCTGTATTTACTGCCTCGAAGTTTGCGGGTGCACCAAAATTACCCTCATTATCCATTTCTGCATACCATATGTCCAATCCACCTTTTCCACCTTCTCTATCACTGACAAAGTATAACACCTCTTTACCGGATGACTTGTCCACTGTGATATTCGGCTGTGTACTTGTCGCTGCCGAATCATTGAGCATTTCTAATGCTACCGATTCTCCAAACTCTCCATTCTCATCTATCTCTCTATAGTATAGATCACAGCGAATATCCGCACCATTCATCCACTCGCATATAGTAAAGTACACTCTAGAGTGATCAGCATTCATCGATGTGTGCGACGTGTGCAAATCCGCCATATTAAAGTCGTCATCTAACGGCACGCCATGAGCGCCCTCTTTTGACAACAATACTTTGGTTATTGGCCTTTTGGGACGATAAGTATCTTTTTTGTTCTCAAATCTTAATGATGAATAATACAGTGAGTCACCTTTCAGATACGGCCCAAACTCTGAGAAGGGCGTATTAATCTCCGGACCTAAAAGTTCTAAATCCACATCCTCATATTCCACATTGGACTCCTCCATCGCAAACTCCATGTAGGATAATTGCCTCTGGGCCTTTGCTGTCAACTTTTCGTCATCGTCTTCGTATTCTGACAGATACATTTCATAGTAGGTCTTGGCTGTTTCATATTCACCAAGAATAAATTTCATCTCAGCCAGGTAAAATGTCGCATCAGGGTATTCGCCATTAACCTCAGCATCAACAATCTGCTGGTAATACTTTGCAGATAATCTATATGAATTGAAGTGCCTAGCGGCATCAGCGCAATTGTAAAGTAAATCCAATCGCTCTTCATCAAATTCTAATGCATTCTGCCAATAAACCATTGCTGCATAATAGTCCTTAAACGCGTAGGCTTGGGCAGCTGCTTCTTCCCAGGCTTTCTGCGTCTGGGCAAAAACTGCTTGACCGAGTAAAAGTGCAACAATTATATGGAGGTAAGTTTTTCTCATCTTTAATTCTGTTATGTCCATGGATTGATGTTAATAAATTGGGCAAGTTTTGAATGTACCCAACGGCTTCACGCGCAAGATTCTATAGGATAGAGATAACTCTGGGCCTCCCCTCCTATTAGTTGCCTGCACAAAGTCAGAATAATTGATATCATAACTCAAACCTACATGCCATGTCTTATAGTGAAACTCTAGTGCCGGTATAATAGCATCATCAACTCTCCAATTCGCAATCAATGCCACAGCCAATTCTTTTCCTCTCCTCTGGTTCACATATATCTTTCCTCCCAGTCCCAGGACAGTCTCATTGTTAGGCCCCTGAAACTGATATAAACCATGGGCGATTAGATCTAATCCATTGGTCAATTTAAGCGCTCCTAGACCGTGAAATGAAAATCTTGATGGGAGCGGATTATCTTGTGCCTCATCTAAAAATCTCTGTTGAGGCCTATTGATGTGAAAATATCCACCTCCTAAGTCCAGCTTACTTCTGCCATCGTTCCCTTGCAAACGATAATTCAATCCGGCACTCACATCAAAATATAGGAAATTAACCTGATCAAAGTTCTCTCCAATTGGTAAGGTAGGGTCAAATTGTAACCCTGTAAACTGATTGCCGGTGGTTATGCTGGCATCATTGATGGCTCGCTGGGCGCCGCCCAGTTGCAAGCCAGCCGTCA
This sequence comes from Saprospiraceae bacterium, assembly GCA_007125435.1. Lineage (GTDB taxonomy): Bacteria > Bacteroidota > Bacteroidia > Chitinophagales > Saprospiraceae > SLDF01. Next base: position 6,095 of record SLDF01000232.1, on the reverse strand, counting down.
AGAAATTATTTTGATTGAGAATAGCAGTGTATGAACCGCTTATGCCTAGATTGATCAAACTCAACTTAACAAAACCAGCCTCATCGTAATTGAAATTGATACCAAAACCCCAAAATCCCTTCTCAGAGTTTCTAGGATTAACTTTCATATCAAAAGCCCCGGTAAATGTCGTATAGGGAACGGGAACACTTCTCCATTGGTCCCTGAAATTGCCCATGAACCTTACGTCGCCATTGAAGACACCTGTCAAGGCAGGGTTAAGATTGAGTGGTGAATGGTAAAACTGAGAGTAGTGCAAATCCTGCCCCCTCACCGAAGTGCTTAAACACAATAAAATAAGCACACACCACAAAAATGATGAAATGTAAATTTGCCTCAAAACATGGACTGTTTTATTGTTAACAATAATATATTTGCTATATACCGCAAATATTATACCATATGTGAGACCTTAGTAGTTTATTTGTCTGGATTTAATGGGACTATCATTAAACTGTGACAAATATATGTATTATCCATTAATGTTATATCTGTATACCTTACTTTTTTGCAAAAGGTTCTTATATTTAAACTTTACTGATAAATATTATTATACATATATAACATAATTATTGCATCATGTTCCTTAAACCATACATGACACCCTTATTACACTCTGAAATTATAAAGGGTTGGGATCAGTTTACCATAAAACATAAACCTATCTCCTCAATCGATTTAATGGAAACTGCTGCTAATGTTTTTACACATTGGTTCACCCAAAGATTCCACCCTCATTCCTCACTGATTTACATCATTGCAGGTAATGGCAATAATGGTGGCGATGGTCTGGCTGTGGCCAGATTGCTTGTCCATCTTGACTATACAGTGCATGTCTTCACGCAGCTATGGCCCTCAAAACAAACAGCTGACCGCAGAAAAAACTTCGATATTCTTCCCAATAAAGAAGAATTGAAAATACATGGCATTGAGGAGTTGGCGTCCTATCTCCCCCACTCGACTAATGAAACTCCAATTGTTGTCGTAGATGCCATATTTGGTACAGGTATTTCTGACCCGGTACGACAACCCTGGACAGATATTATAGAAACTATTAACAGCGCGCATTGTACCGTCGTCTCTATTGACTTGCCATCCGGTTGTCCTGGTGACAGTATCCCTGATTGGCCTGTTATATCTGCCGACTACACATTCTCTTTTGAGATACCAAAGCGCTCATCCCTTTGGCCGGAGTCAGGACAGTTCTTTGGGCATGCTTTCTTTTCTTCTATTGGCTTACTGCCGGAATTTCCGGATTTAGAGTCCACATTGGATTTTCTTATATCCTTACAGAGCATTAAGGCCATTTATAAACCAAGATCAACCTGGAGTCACAAGGGTAACCACGGACGGCTATTTTGCTTTTGTGGCAGTGACAATATGCCTGGTGCCGCCCTCATAGCATCCAGAGCAGCCTATCGCATCGGTGCAGGCTTAGTACAGGCATACATTAATGGTTACTTTCAACATCCTCTGGTACTGCACAACCCAGAAGTTGTGCTCACCTCCGATGCCAGCCAGCTTCAAAAAGCTAACAGCCTTCTGATCGGACCCGGCATTGGCACAGATACAAAAGCTGCTGACCTCCTTGACCAACTATTAGACCTGTCAGATGTACCCACAATAATAGATGCAGATGGCCTTAATATACTTTCAAAGCGCACCGACTTTCTTGAGATATTACCTTCTTCATCTATTCTAACACCCCACCCTAAAGAATTTGATCGTCTATTTGGACCCCATGAAGACACCATTGCCAGAGTGCATACACAAAGGAATATAAGCAAAAAATACGGCATTATCATCGTACTCAAAGGCCACCATACATTGGTATCTGATCATCAAGGCCATATTTATTACAACTCTACAGGCAACGCAGGCTTAGCGAAGGCTGGATCAGGTGATGCATTGGCCGGTATCATTGGCGGCCTACTTGCTCAGCAATACACGCCCTTAGAAGCTGCTATTTTTGGTGTCTTTATGCATGGATATACCGCTGACAGATGGACAGACACTTACCACCCAAATGCACTATCAGCCAGTGATCTTGTAGACCATTTACCAATGGCACTGAACGACATTTTTCCTACTGCAATAAAAAAATAATTTTACCATGGACAGAAATAAACATTTAGTTGTAATCAGCGGAGCCGGCATGAGTGCTGAGAGCGGCATATCGACATTTAGAGATGCGGATGGACTCTGGGAAGGACACGATATCATGGAAGTCGCATCCCCTCAGGGCTGGAACAAAAATAAAGCTCTCGTTTTAGACTTTTATAATCAACGTCGTAGGCAACTAAAGAAAGTGAAGCCCAATAAAGGACACCTTGCCCTTGCTGAGGCTCAGGATTGGCTTACCGTTACCATTGTCACCCAGAATGTAGACGACCTCCATGAGCGTGCAGGGAGTAATCGAATTATACATTTACACGGCGAGCTGACCAAAGCCAGAAGTGAATTTGCCCCCGAGTTGATCTACGATTGGACAGAAGATATCAATCTCGGTGACAAGGCAGAAGACGGGAGGCAGCTAAGACCTCACATCGTTTGGTTTGGTGAGCAAATCCCCGAGTTTGAGTCAGCGCAGATGGAGGTGAGCGAGGCTGACTACGTTATCATCGTCGGCACCTCCCTCATGGTGTATCCCGCAGCCATGCTCTATCAATATGCCCCGCATCACGCCCGCATTTATTACATCGATCCCAATCCAGGCCCCATAGACAATGCCTTCAAAAATCGTGTGCGCATCATCCAGTCCCCAGCTACCAAAGGCATACCTTTAGCCCTGCAAGATATTAGAGAAAATGATAATGTGTGATGGGCTAGGAAGAGAATACACTTTCTTTTGATGGTTTCGGGCGTGCCCTCTTACTCTCCCTACGGTCGAGCAAGAGGTCGGGCTATTCGCTTGTATTCCTGACTGCCTCATGGGCAGTCACAATGCATCTAGTGGCTTCCTCCGGTCGCCCCTATCTACATGTTCCTGCTATCCATTCGTCAGCCACTCATATCGCTGCTATCCCTCACGCAAGTGATTACCTACAATGAAGGTCAGTGACAAAGGATAGTAATTTTTAGCGAGTAAGGCTGACGCTGAGACAGTCACAAACCCTACCATTAACCATCTGATTGGATATTAAGTCAACCATATTGCTTCGAATTGGTCATTGCCCTTCAGCAGAGTAAGGAAATAAATCATAGAGGATTTACAAGTGTATGGTGAGCATTCTTTAGAGTTTGAATAATCGCAATACGACCTATACTGGTGAACAACACGTTAGCCTTCGCAGATACTGCCTCTAGCTTTAGGCGCTTTAACCCCTATCCAGACTCTGTATCTCTACGCTCAATAATCTTAAATGTCTGGACATGAGGTTGATCTGTGCCTCTATCTGGTCATGCATATCAGATCTATTAAACAATTGCTCTGCCGTGTACTTACCACCCTCACCAAATAGTAAATCGTACACTTTTTCTTTCTTTTTCTCTTTAATCTTTGCAATCTGGCCAAAACTCATCCACCTATCGATCAGCTGGATTCTTATCGATGGCTCATCACTGCCATTATGTTCATAATATAAGTAGTACCATACCGGTGCAGGAAAAATCTTTGATGTCTCCGTGCCTAACCATATATCAGCCAGTGCATTCCTCGGGTGATGGTACACGACTTTCTTTTTGTTGAGCAATATCAGAATACCCAGCGCAGCTTCGACAAGTCCGGTACCTATGCCTATATAATCGGGAAAGTTGCCCACCAGGCCGTTAGCTAGCAAGACACCAACAGCAATAGCACCAGAAGCACCGACTACAATAGCACCGACAGTGAGAAGAGTAGAAGCGTTGTCTTCCTTCTTTTTCAAATACGTAGCTATTTGGTCAGCTCGCTCTTCTTCACAGTCCAATTCGCTGGCGATAGCTGTGATTTCCAATGCAGAGGAAGCGATTGTATTATTGATACGATGGGTAGCTGCCATGATGTCTATTCTTTTTTCTAGATCAGGAGCCTCCTCATAGCTCTTATGTAGCAATAATAAGTCCTTAAGTTGATCAAGTACCCCTATGGCATTGGCAATATTGAGTGACTGAAATGAAAAATTCTGGAGCAATAATGTGTCTAATGCTATCTCATGGATAGGCTTTGGCATATCTTCTTTTGTGTACGGTTGATCCACAGATTGACCACAACCGCTCTTTCCCAAATTGGGTGTCAATGCAACAGTGTTCCATCTACTACATGATGAAAATGCCACCAGTACAACCAAGAACAAACTCAATAACAGTACTGGTCTATTCTCTAATTTTACCCTTGATAACATACACTACGTTATTTTCAAACTCTCCTCCTGCAAAACTATGAAAATAATCATATTACAACCTGATGATTCCATTAAGCACCATACCTGAAAGTACAACTTAAAGGCTCATCCCAGCTCTGAATCTATTGTTTTCGGATCGTGCTGTTTGACTTCGGTTATCGGGATAGTTGCCTTGTAATATTTCAAGAAGTGCACAGAAATGCCCATAAATACTTGAAAGCCTAAAGTAATCTTGAAGCCTTAACAGCGAAGAGCATGGAGTGCTCGTAGAAAAAACAGCAAACGGAGGCGGTAGCCGAACGTTTGCCTAAACAGCCGGAGTGAGGCGTTCGCCGAACGCAGTCGAAAACATAATACACTTAACTATTAGCTTGTAGCTTGAAACTCACAGCTAAGAACTCTCTCCCGCGTGAGGGATAGTAGCGATATGAGCAGGGCTAGCATAGATGGTGGAGCGCAGATGTGATGGCGACTGGCAAGAAGCCGCTCGCATCTGCTGCGACACCCTATGCTAGCCCTGTGAATACAAGCGGATAGCCCGACCCCTTATACCCAATCCGCTAAAGTATTGGGGACTCCTTGAGCTTTGGGTATAAGGGGGCACGCTCAAAATACAATCATATCACTATACCTAATTGATTTCAGAATGCTCTTCAGAAATAGAACTGGAGACAGGTATCTTCATCTCGAATCGCGTACCATATGATGCATGACTAGTTATCTTAATGGACCCTCTGAGATAGCGTAAACGATCGTGGATATTCTTAATACCAAGGCCTTGTGACTCTTGTCTAATATCGAAACCATGTCCATCGTCCTCTACAATGCACAAATATTCTCCATGACCTATATCCTTGATGACAATATGGATGTGAGAGGCGGAGGCATGTCGTAGGGCATTTTGCAACAACTCCTGTATGATGCGGTACAAAAAGATGGCTTCTCTTTTGGTGGGTGTATGATGCCACGCACTAAGATCGGTAGTGAGTCTAATATTATCATGTGTATAGAATTCGACAAGATCAAAAATGGCTTCTTTAATACCAAGCTGCATGACGGTTTCCGGAGCCATATCATGGGATATTCTTCTTATCTCTTCATGGGTACTATCTAGCATGGCATTCACCTTATTGAAGTTGTCATGGTGCTGGATTCCAGGGTTTTTCATACCTAGTGCCTGTACGTGCAGCTTGACTGTTGCCAGGAGGCTGCCAATAGAGTCGTGTAGGTCTTTGCCGATACGTCTGCGCTCGTCTTCCTGTGTTTCCAGGATGCTCTGTAGGATAGAAAGCTCATATTTCTTTTTTTCATGGCGCTTATCGGCCTCGCTAATCAATTGTTGCTGTGTGATCAGTTTGTTTTTGTATTGTAGGCGCTTGCGAAGACCCAGTATCAATCCCAAGAGAGAGAGGATGACCAATACAAAAATGAGGGCTTGATTTCTCCTATGTTTTTGGGCATAGGACAGATCCATTTGTGTCATTTGGAGTGACTGCTCTTTATCTCGTAGTCCCAGCTGAACCGCGTAAACAGCACTGATATCTGCTGTTCTCTGCTGGAAGATACTATCTCTGAGATTGTTTGCTAAATCCAGATATTGCTGTGCGCTGATTTGATCACCCTTCAGTATGTAAGAACGAGTCTTCACATCATACAGGTCTACGAGAAGCAGAGACAGAGCCGATTCAGAAGCCATAGAAATACCCATATCGGCGTAATGAATAGAAGAGTCAG
>SLDF01000305.1 GCA_007125435.1 Saprospiraceae bacterium | reverse complement strand
CAGAAATAGAATTTGACTCAGTAAAAGAGGTATTAGAAACTGTACCACCACAAGCAAAAAGCAATATTATGACCACTTATGAAAAAATAATCCAATATGGAAAGAAAGAGGGCAAAATAGAGGGCAAAATAGAAGGTAAAACAGAAACCCAAAAAGAAATAGTGCTTAGGTCCAGCGACCAAGGGTTGCCCCTTCCTTTAATTGCTAATATCACCAATCTGACTGAGGAAGAAGTAAATAAAATTTTGATAAAGCACAAAAAAGCATAGCCTCCTCTTTTCGTTACGCTTTGCTAACTGTAAGTTTAAAGTCAGCCTACGCAATATATTGAATCAACCCAAAATCTTGTTTCGTCAGGATAACTAACCTGATTTTTTGGAGCACTCAGACTATGCAATTTTAAATCTCCTTAGTCAATTTAAGTTCTTATATAAAGTCTAATAATTAAGTACACAAACGTTTAATAGTTCACAGTTTGGCTTTTGGAAATGAGAGAACATCTTCCAGAATGCCTCCATCCTTTCTCTCATAGTGTTTACGTATCGATTATGAGTAATCTTCTTTCTCATATACCACCATGCTCTTTCAACTGGATTCAATTCTGGTGAGTAGGGCGGTAAATAAACAATTTCTAACTTAGGGTTATTCTGCAGCCATTCTTTTAAGAGCTTGGCTCGATGAAACCTTACTTTATCGACTACCATAATGATTTTTGAATGCTCTTTGTAGGTGTACATTATCTTTTTGAGGTGCTTCTTAAATGATTTATAGTTTCCTTTTTCATGAAATGTGACTGTTATTTGCCCTGTCATATAATTGAAGCTTCCCATTGCTGTTTTTCTCTCCCTGCGACGCTGCTTGCAAGCTACTCTGGGCTGTTGGCCTTTTACCCCCCATTTGTATGAGGTTGTGGCCGTATTTGATAGAGAAAATTCATCTTCAAAAAGCAAAACAGTATCATCAGGACTTTCCAGCAGTTTTTTTTAACGCCTCTTTGAACTCCTCTTGTTTATCGGGATCAGCTTCAGGGTAAAATCCTTTTGATCTTTGATAGCTTAGACCGAGTTCCTTGAGGATGTTGTAAATCTGAGCTTTTTTGTAGAGTATGTTAAACTCATTATTAATGAAGTCAAGTACTAATGGACCAGTCCACGTCTCCGTGTTATAGCCAAAGCTTGTTGGAGATTTGTTTAAAATGACATCTAAAACTCTTTTTTTCTGATCCGTTGTGAGACGAGACTTTCTCCCTCTGCCAGGTTTATCAACTAGTCCCTCTACGCCTTCATCTTCGAATCGATGTACCCAATTTGTAATCTGCTTAAAACTAGTATGGTACAATTCTTCCAATTTTCTACTTGGTACCCCAAGTGACACTTGATAAACTGCATGCAGTCGCCATCCAATTGTATATTTATCTTCTTTTTTTATTAGGTCTTTAATTTGTTCGGAAGTATAGCCCTTTACTTTTAAAACTGGTCTACCCATGACTTTTTTTTACCACAAGATAAACCTTTTATGTGTAATTATATAATACACAAAAGGAACGATACAGTATTATCGGGCTAAAGATTAGTGAATCAACAAACCTTAACACTTTATAACAATAAGCATACCCCTAAACGTATCACGTATAAGTCGGATTTATCCATTACCTTTGTCTGTATCAAAATACCTCCTTATATATGAACATTCAAATGGTCGACTTAAAGACCCAATATCAAAATATCAGTGCTGAGATTGACGAAGCTGTACTGGAAGTGATCCGAAGCACACAATTCATCAATGGATTTGCGGTCAAAGATTTTCAAAAGGCACTAGAAGAATATCTCGGCGTGAAGCATGTTATCCCCTGTGCCAATGGTACGGATGCACTACAAATCGCTATGATGGCATTAGATCTCCAGCCGGGTGACGAAGTCATTGTGCCGGCATTTACCTATGTCGCTACGGCAGAAGTCATAGGTCTCTTACAACTGAAACCCGTCATGGTGGATGTAGATCCGGAAACTTTTAATGTCACGCCTGAGGCGATCAAAGCGGCCATCACATCCAGGACAAAAGCGATCGTACCTGTTCATCTTTTTGGTCAGAGTGCGGACATGGAGCCGATCATGGATATTGCCAGACACCATGGTGTGGCAGTGATAGAGGACAATGCTCAGGCTATCGGGGCTGACTACACGTATACCGATGGTCGCATAGCCAAGACAGGTACGCTAAGTGATATTGGCTGCACATCGTTTTTTCCAAGTAAGAATCTTGGATGCTATGGCGATGGGGGCGCTATGTTTACTGATAATGATGATCTCGCCGAAAAGCTCAGGATGATTGCCAATCATGGTCAATCCAGACGTTATTATCACGACAGGATTGGTGTCAATTCCAGGCTTGACAGCATCCAGGCCGCCATACTCAATATCAAGCTCAGACATCTGGATGCCTACAATGCGAACAGGTTGTTGGCAGCAGATCGCTATGATGAACAGCTCAGTCAGCTAAGTGGCATCACCTGTCCGGCTAGATCCAGATTTAGCACACATGTGTTTCACCAGTATACGCTCAAAGCAGCCAATGGCATGCGAGACCATATCGTCCAGCAGATGCAAGCAAAAAATCTGCCTTGCATGATCTACTATCCCGTGCCATTGTATGCGCAGAAGGCATTTGAATCGTGGGTGCCCGAGGGATACAGCTTGCCGGTCACCGCACAGCTTTGCGACGAGGTATTTTCACTACCCATACACTCAGAGCTGACCCCTGACATACAGGCGGTCATCATAGATGCCGTATCGGAGGCAGTAGAAAGTTTCTAGCTATTACATAATAAAACAGCAACTATACAACATGTCACAGCACAAAAAAAACATTTTGGTCACCGGGGGGGCTGGTTTCATAGGCAGCAATCTGGTAGCCTATTTGCTATCCGATCATCGTGTCGGGAAGGTAAGGGTTCTGGACGACCTATCTACAGGCCTCAGAGAAAACATAGATGCATTTATAGACCATCCACAGTATGAGTTTATCGAAGGCGACATATGTGATAAAGCGACTTGTGATAAGGCCATGGTAGGTATTGATCTGGTCTCGCATCAGGCAGCATTGGGCTCAGTGCCGCGTTCCATCCAGGATCCGCTCCGCAGCAATGCCGTCAATGTCGGCGGCACCCTCAATATTATGAAGTCAGCTGCCGAGGCTGGTGTGGACCGCGTAATATTAGCATGTTCGTCTTCCACTTATGGTGACCACAAGGCCCTGCCCAAGGTAGAGGATAGGATTGGTAAGCCCTTGTCACCATATGCTGTGACCAAAGCAGCCATTGAGCAGTATGCCGACGTATTTGCTCACACCTACAATATTCACTTTATTGGCTTGAGATATTTCAATGTATTCGGCCCGAGGCAGAGCCCTGACAATCCATATGCGGCAGTGATCCCTATATTTTGCAAGGCCTTCATCCAGGATCGTCAGCCCACGATCAATGGCGATGGACTGACCAGCCGCGATTTCACCTACATAGATAATGCCGTCCAGGCCAATGTGCTTTCGCTGTTTACAGATCAACAAGCTGCCCTTAATCAGATCTACAATATTGCCTACGGCGAAGCCAATACCCTGCTAGACATGCACCATGCATTGCAAAAGATCAGTGGTAAAGATATCCAGCCCATCCACGGTCCGGAACGGCCGGGTGACATCCGACATTCATTGGCCGATATATCGAAGGCACGCCGACTATTATCGTACGACCCCAAGATTGATTTTGCTGCCGGATTAGAGAAGGTATTTGTCTGGTACACCGATCGGTATCAGTAAATTTAACCCGGTTTATACTTTGAGATGTGCGCTACGCTGTCTCAAACGTTTACGCTACGATAGCGTTGCTATCTCCGGTGTTTAGGCTTGAAGGGGAAAGCAGACTTTCAAATTTTTATGCTCTGGTTTTACGCGAGCATAGCCGATATGAAAAGAATAATTGAGCTTTCCTTCCTGCCCCCAACTTTGAGTCCAGGTAGTGCAAATCATGCTCACTATTGATATTGCGAAATTGCATTTACCTTTCGTATGGCTCATATTACTTTGTCGCCTTGGATATTATCCTACTCTTGTCGTCGTAGCATCGTTACAGTTTGTCCCTTCACCAACGAATTGCAGTGGTATGAGAAAAGATTAGTCCACATCACTGTTATTGACATGGACTAATCTTATGAAAGTGAAGCCAACAAAGAAAAATTTGCCGACTTGATGATCTCATGCACTATTGGCATTAATCTATTGGTTAGCTCTCAGGTGCTTCTTCAAACTCTTTCGGGTCAGGTACTATTGTACCAAGCTTGGTCTTAATTTTATTTTCGATTTCTTCTGCCAGCTCAGGATTATCTTCCAAAAACGTCTTGGCAGCTTCTCGGCCTTGTGCAATTTTAGTCCCGCCGTAGCTATACCACGATCCACTCTTTTCGATGATATCCAGATCGACACCCAGGTCAACTATTTCTCCGGACTTAGAGATACCTTGTCCAAATACGATGTCAAATTCTGCAACTCTAAATGGTGGCGCTAATTTGTTCTTGACCACTTTTACCTTGACGTGGTTGGCTACTAAATTGCCTTCTTTGTCTTTTATAGAAGCGCCGCTCTTACGTATATCAAGCCTTATCGATGAATAAAACTTGAGGGCATTACCACCGGTTGTTGTTTCAGGGTTACCAAACATCACACCAATCTTTTCTCTAAGTTGATTGATAAAGATGCAACAACATCCTGTTCGTCCAATACTACCTGTCAGTTTTCTCAATGCTTGGGACATCAGACGAGCCTGAAGACCTACCTTGGAGTCACCCATTTCGCCTTCAATTTCACTTCGTGGTACCAGTGCTGCGACGGAGTCTATGACTATAATATCAATAGCACCTGAGCGAATGAGGTTTTCAGCTATCTCTAATGCCTGTTCTCCATTATCCGGTTGTGATATCAAGAGGTTTTCTGTATCGACACCCAGAGACTCGGCATAGAATCGGTCAAAAGCATGCTCTGCATCAATCATAGCTGCTATACCACCTTTCTTCTGACACTCGGCAATAGCGTGGATAGCTAGTGTCGTCTTACCGGATGACTCAGGTCCATAGATTTCTATAACTCGACCTCTCGGAAAACCACCCATCCCCAAGGCGATATCTAGTCCCAAAGAACCAGTAGAAATAGCCTCGACCTGAACGACTTGCTTATCGCCAAGCTTCATGATCGTTCCTTTTCCATAGGTCTTTTCCAATCGGTCAACTGTCAGCTTTAATGCCTTTAACTTTTCGTCTTTCTCTTTACTCATATCGATTTTTATTTATGGGTTTGTGAAGGCAACTGTGGAGCGCTGCCACCAAAAACAGATATTTTAAAATATGGCCATAAATATAGGAATTATTTGAATATATACTCGTTTAATGTGTAATTTTATCAACTCCAATGAGATTACGGGTATAACTGCAACGCCCCCCCAAACTTGACAAATCAATCGCATATTTATCAGCCCCAATTCATCAGCAATATGCAACGGTCAAGAGCAATATCGAATCACAAAATCTACCAACATGTTTTTAGCGACCTCGCCCGCAGGCTAAATTTGGGGAGGAGGGTAATGCCATAAAAAATTTATTTAAACCTTAATTACGATATTGAACCCGAACAATGCAATAGATCTGATTGAACAAAAGGTTAGAAATAGTGACAGATCCCACAACACTTAAACCAAAAAAGCCGACTGAAATCATCAGCCGGCTTTTTTACGTTTAAAGTTTCGAGGTTTCTTTATTCCTCTTCTTTTTTAGCTTCAGCTTTCTTAGCAGTAGCTTTTTTAGGCTCGTCACTATCTTCGAGTTGGTCTTTCAACTCAGCGAAGGCAGCCATATCACCAAGCGTTGTACGCTCGACTTTAGAAGCTTGCTTCTTGATAGTTCGACGTGTCTCGTCGCGCTCCTGCTTTTTCTCTGCCTTCACTTGATCATCAGCTTCTCTTCTGATGTCTTCTAAATATCTCAAGTGAGAAACTAAGATTCTTTTATCGTCGCGATTGAATTCAATAACCTTAACAGTCAATGCTTCATCTACTTCTGCCATAGTATTGTCTTCCTTGCGGATATGCTTGATCGGCGCAAAGGCCTCCAATCCATAAGGTAACTGTACAATAGCTCCTCTATCATCTTTTCTCAAGATGGTAGCTTCGTGATATGACCCTACCGGGAAGACATTTTCAAAAGTATCCCAAGGGTTCTCCTCAAGTTGCTTGTGACCTAGAGATAGCTTACGACTTTCTGTATCAATCTCTAAAATGCTTACCTCTATTTCTTCACCTACTTTTGTAAATTCAGAAGGATGAGAATAACGCTTAGTCCAAGATAAGTCAGATATGTGTACCATACCGCCTATGCCGTCCTCTAACTCTACAAATACACCATACGGTGTAAGGTTCTTCACTTCTCCTTTGTGTCTGCTCTCTACCGGGTATTTTGTCTGTATCTCTTCCCACGGATCTTTAGTCAATTGCTTAAGACTGAGCGACATTTTGCGCTCTTCTCTATCAATAGTGACCACTTTAGCTTCGAATTCCTGATCAATGGTAAAGAACTCTCTGGCATTAACCGGCTGGTTGCTCCAGGATACTTCTGATACGTGTATCAAGCCTTCAACGCCTGGCATGATTTCTAAGAAAGCACCGTAATCTTCGATATTTACAATCTTTCCTTTTACAGTAGATCCTTCTTGTATATCATCACCTAGTACATCCCATGGATGTGGCTGCAGTTGCTTGAGACCAAGGGAAATCCTCTTCTTGTTCTCATCAAAGTCTAGTACTACGACATTGACTTTTTGATTAAGCTCTAGCACCTCTTCCGGGTGATTGATTCTTCCCCAGGAGATATCCGTGATGTACAATAGACCATCTACGCCTCCCAGATCCATAAAAGCACCAAAGTCTGTAAGGTTCTTCACGATACCTTCCAGTACTTGTCCTTTCTCCAGACCAGAAATGATTTGATCTCTTTGCTCTGCCAAGTCACTTTCTATAAGTGCTTTATGAGACACTACGGCATTTTTGATGACTTCATTGATTTTCACCACTTTGAACTCCATTGTCTTACCTACGTATTGATCGTAATCAATGATAGGCTTGATATCAATCTGAGAACCTGGTAAGAATGTTTCAAGACCATTACAGTCTGCGATCAATCCGCCTTTGGTCTTAGAGATAACCGTACCTTTGATGATGGTACCATTTTCGTAAGAGTCGACAATTGCATCCCAAGCTCTGAGGAGCTTCGCCTTTCTTCTGGATAGGATCAGTTGTCCTCTGCTGTCTTCTTGTCTTTCGACGTAGACATCGACTTCATCACCTATGCTAAGATCTGGCGTGTCTCTAAACTCAGATAAAGACACAAGTCCATCTGACTTATAATTGATGTCCAGTACAACATCACCCGATGTCATAGCTGTCACCTTACCTTTTACAATCTCACCTTCCTCTATGGATGACAGGGTGGAATCGTATTTTTCAGTCCATTCTTTGACTTCCTCTTCAGTGTAGCTTTGTGTGCTGCGCTTTCCGATTGACCAGTCAAAGTCATCATGGGCTGATTCTTCTTTTTTCTCTACGGGAGCTTCTTCTACTACTGTTGTAGCTTCTACTTCCTGATTTTCAGTCGCCTCTGTCGCGGGCTCTTGATTCTTTTCTTCACTCATGTGCGAATCCTGCGTTTTAAAATGTTAATAAAAATTTTTCGAGGCGCAAAAGTAAGGTTAATAAATTAATTAACAATCATTTGTGGACATAAAATGTATCGGATATTTTATTTCGTCATATGTATGGGAAAGGGATTATGTATCATTTCACTGCGAAGCATCTGCACTATACATAAATAGAGACAGAAAGCTTAATAAACATTGGGCCTATGTCATGGGTGTATTTCATTTTGTCGCTTTGGGCATCACCCT
>SLDF01000087.1 GCA_007125435.1 Saprospiraceae bacterium | reverse complement strand
CTGCGCCTTGTCCGGGACTATCTGTCACGCCATCGATGAATACCTGTGCGAAAACGTCAAAGTTATCCCCTATCTCTATGGTGCCGTCGGGTGGCCATTGGAGGTTGGCGTAAGTGATCTCAGGATCATCCATCATAGCCATGACTTCGACATCTGCTACACCTATCTGTCGACTAGAACCTCCATCATTAAACCCTCTATCTGAGGACCACTCAATAGTAATGGATGCTCCATGGGGTATCGGGCTTGAGCTGAAGTCTATTGTTACAGACTTTTCTTCATCTTCAGCTGAGCAAGTCGAATAAGATAAATCCGCCTGCTCAACGCCATTAACTTCAACTGTCCATTCAGGACATCTATTCTCATCAACTCGCTCTACTTTACCTGTGTACTTTACGAATAAGGTCTCAATATCTTGACCGATGTCATTCAAAATCTCTAAAGTCGCCGTAAAAACGCCTGTGCTCCCTGTATGCTGATACCCAAGTACATCTGCTTCATCTGTGCTAAATTTTACGCCTGTATTATTATTCCCGCCATTTGCCCAGGGAGAAAAGTCTAACTTGTTACCGGCGGTTCCTGTGGCATCTACACTCCATCCGGCTGGAAGTGTTGGCTCACTAATAAATCCTGCAAATGATTCTTCGTATGGGTCGTTGAATGCCGTGAGTGATGGAGGTACAGGAGTGACTTCACCAGATGTACTAACTTCAGCATCACTTGCGCCACCGCCGCTTACAGTAACATCTCCCGTGTAGCTGTCAGCTGAAAGACCATCCTCAAGTCTTACAAAAACAGTCTCTGATGAACCATCATAGCTTGAAAAAGTGAGGGATGAGGAATATGGTCCAGAGGCGTTTTGTGCAATCTCAAAGTTTATTGGTGCTGTAATTTCAACATCTGATTCATCAAGATCCGTACCTGAAATATCAAAGGATTGAGGTGCAGAAGGGCCCGACCCTTCAACATAATCTAATCCTGTTATCGCCAAAGGGCTTACTAATAAGATTGGACTTCCAGGCGTAAAATCTGTGAGGGTTATATCATCGATATTAAGTCTTCTATTAGACGTTCCAGATTCAGTTGCTCGTTTAATTCTTATCCTTACATCCCCAGAGACATTTACTACTTCAGAAAATGTTTGAACATCATTTGAAGCAGGAGCTGTGAAGTCGCTACCAATTTGAGTCCAAGACATACCATCATCAGTGCTATATTCTACAAGCCAATCAACTTGAGTGTCTGTGCCATATCGCCGATAGTTAAAAGAAACTATTCCTAGGCCATTTTCTTTATTTTCAAGCATTGTCATTGATGAAGTGCCGTAACCCCTCATTCTTGCTGACCTATCTCCATTTTTCCAATCCGATGCAGATGTCCCAATCAATGCTTCAGTCATATCCCAATCTATCCCAGAAAGGTTTACTGTGCCGGAAGCGTATCCATTTTTGGTTTCATCAGGGCCTTCAAAATCTACTATATACTGAGCCTGTAAAGTAGAAAAGCTGAGCAGTAGAAATAACACAAAAAATGAAATCCTTCTAATGGATCTGAAATGATTGGCATGAGGTAAATCACCTTTCATTTTCTTATTCAGGGTAGTTGTCTCGATCATACTAAGTTTGGTTTATAGGTCGAAAGCCATCGAAATAGAGGCTTCAATATGTTTTAATCAATGATTACGCGGTCAAAAATATATCTACTGTATAGGACTTTATGAAAATAATAGGCGTGGGGGTTTGGTGCTACATACAAGGTAAACCCATCAATCCGTTTATTTTACAAATAAAGAAATATCTTTATACAGTTGGCATTCTCTAAAGTTAGCGGTATTGCTAATTGAGAACGCTGGTAAAAATAGAGTAATCCTATAAATTATAATAGTTGAAGTTCTTTAAATTTATATGAACTTCAGTGGTTGTATTTGTGGGTGAGTATTTGTAGGTTGCTCATAAAGCTGGTGTTGGTTTAGTGGGAAGCTTATTTTTTTACAATTTGACAATATGATAATCCATTGCATGTAGATTATTTATCGGGCAATCTAAAGTTGTTCTCCGGTAGGTGCAGGGTGAGTGATGGAATGGGCAATCTACCAAATATAGCATCAGCGATGTGAAAGGGTGGCGACGTCAGGAGCCAGACTCTACGCAACGATAGTGGAGTAGAGGCCGACCGTTCAGGGAGCCCTGTAACGTAGCGACCCGAAGGGTGATGCCCAAATTAATCATGAATCCATAAGGCTTATGCCAATTCGATAGTGAATGCATCTTAGTATAATGTATATTTGCACCTCAAAATAGAATCATATCGACATATGCTGGACAAACTCGAATCATTAAGGGCGCGATTTTTGAATCTGGAAGAGCAACTCTCGGATCCTGATATCATATCGGATATCAAGCGGTATAGCAAGATCAATAAGGAATATAGTGACCTGAAAGACATAGTGGACACAACCGATGAATACAAACTCATCCTCAGCAATATAGACAATGCAAAGTTTATGCTCAAAGATAGCGATGCCGAAATCAAAGAAATGGCGGCAATGGAATTGGAGGAGCTCAACGAACAAAAAAATAACATTGAGGAGGAGCTTAAATTAATGCTCGTACCTAAGGATCCGGATGATGACAAAGATGTGTTGTTTGAAATAAGGTCCGGTACCGGTGGTGATGAAGCCTCTATATTTGCCGGGGATCTGTACCGGATGTACACCAAATACTTCGAGCGTATGGGATGGCAGTATGAGATCATCAGTATCAATGAGGGGACACAAGGTGGGTATAATAAGATCGAACTAGAGGTCAAGGGCAATGAGGTATTTGGGACATTAAAATTTGAGTCGGGAGCACACAGGGTACAGCGGGTCCCAAAGACGGAGTCGCAAGGTCGCGTCCATACCTCTGCGGCTACTGTGGCTGTGATGCCTAAAATGGAAATCGAAGATATAGATATCAATAAGGCCGACCTCAAGGTCGATACATTCAGATCTAGTGGGGCCGGTGGACAGCACGTGAACAAGACGGAGTCCGGTGTGAGATTCACTCACTTGCCCACAGGTGTGGTAGCAGAAAGTACGGATGGTCGTTCGCAGATCAAAAACCGCGAAATCGCTATGAGCCGCTTGATCGCTCAGATCAAAGAACAACAGGTCAATAAGGCCGTGAGCGAACACACTGAGAAGCGTAAGAGCCTCGTAGGTAGCGGTGATCGATCAGAAAAAATAAGAACATATAATTTCCCGCAAAATAGATTTACAGATCATCGGATCAACTTCACTTCATACAATCTGGATCGAGTCATGGAGGGCGAACTGGAGCCTATAATCGAGGCCCTGCAAATGCATGAAAATACAGAGAAGCTGAAGGCGGGTATTAGTCTGTGATGGCTGTTGCTCATCCTTCTGTGAAGAGCGGGTGGTAAGAGGGCTTTAGGTATATGATTCACTTACAGTTTGCTTTTGGTGTTGCATAGGTTCATCTCATCAACCTTACGCCAGGTGATCCATTTTTCTCGGTTTGGCATGTAATATGAAAAGTAAATGTTAACTATTTTTTGATGGGAGGTATTTCATTTTATCGCTTTGGGCATCACCCTCCTCCTGCCGTCGTCGGGTCGCTACGCTCCGGGGCTCGCTGTTCGCTCGGTCCTGCGGACTCACTCGCATAAGCTCGTGACCCACTCCGCATCGCTGATGCATATCCAGAAAAAACGGCATTTTGAAATGCAACCAAATGATCCGGATAGTCATTGAAGTAGCTAAGAAGTTTTTTTTTATTGACGGTGAGGGTTGATATCTTTAAGTTAAATTCACAATCAACTAAAATGGATTCATCAAATCAATTAGTTTGATTGCTCATGCTTAAGAGTACTATTGTCTTTTGCATGTTAAGTCAATGTACAATTATGGGCTTAGTAAATGTCTGGCTACCTGTTAGTATGGTGAGTATATATTGCCCGGATGTTATGGGCGTAATATGATGGGTTATGAAATTACGTCCTTGCAAAAGATCTGCTTCCGGGAAGTCCCTGATCAGCTTGCCTGCCATGTCGTAAAGCTGAATTTTTGCCTTTAGTGGCTTCACAGCTACAGCATTAATTGTGATATGGTCATGAGTGGGATTGGGAAAGACATGGACATCGGTAAGCAGGGGGTCGGTATCCGGGCTTATCTTTAGAGGGCGTCCTACTAAAGTTACATTATCAAATCTATTATTGCCGGAGTCATTGCCCGCTTCATCACCAAGAAACCTAAGCATGATCTCCAGGTCTGCATTATTGTCAACGCCGTCAAGACCAATAAGGCTGAGGTGATACTCCTGCCAATCAGGTGTAATGAATAGCGTATCTGCAAGAAACTGCCACGTACCATCACTCGAAGTGCGGTAAAATGCCGCTTGCTGGCGTGCACCATTATTGGTGCGCTTGGCTGCATATCTGAACCTCAACTGCCCATACCCGGTAGAAGGCACTTTGAAAACCAGATTCCGATTTTGTGATGGATTTCTAACTCTAAGGGCTCTACCCGGGTCAACACCCGGTATGGCTAACAGATGAGTACCATCGTTGACATCATCCATATATCCACTTCCTGCGCCTGGATAGGTGATAGAGCTGGTTTTGACTCTGGAAAAGTCCGGCGATACTTCTGTAAGGTTTGCGGAGTTATCGAGGTCGTTGAAGTGGTAGTAGTGGATTAAATTTCCTCCATCTACAGAGGAAGTGAATATAGCATGAAGCGCCCCGCTTAGCTCAGATGGCAAAACTATTAGTGGATTGTCTGAAGTCTCTAATGCACCTTCCCAATGAGAAAATGTATATCCCTGCTCAGGGAGTGCTTCAACTTTTATAGCAACGTCACTAAAATAAATGCCACTCCATGGATATGGAAATGCACCCACGCCTGGGGTTGATGTATCTATGACTTTAGAATTCACCTTGACGACTCCTGCACTAACAGGGTAAATATCAAAAGTTACTTCTTTCTCTTCCTCTAAGCCAAAATATTCGCGCAAATGCTTTCTTTGATAGTCCGGTCTTTTCTGCGCATATTGGACCATTGTATTGACATTGGTCCGCCAGTCGACGACATCAACTGGCCGTCCCCACCTTTTGGCATGATCACTAATGAATGGCGCTAACTCATTTGCATACTCATTAATAAGGTTTGTAACCCTAGTGGGAAGCAGACCGGTATTCATTTCATCACAAAAGCGATTTATAAAATCTCGCTTAAAAGTATTGTTATTTAACAATGATCTTAAAAACTGAGTAGACCATGGAGGGTTTGGCCATGATGGTCCATTAGTTTCTAAAGCGTGAGAAAGCATATCATAGGTGTACCCGGGCGGGTCATGCATACCAAATCCTGAATCAATATCTTTAAACACCCATCTCCATCTCCCATCTTTCCCAGGACCCTCATTGGGGCTAAAGTCTTTTTTACTTCTCCAATACTCAATATTATTTCCAGGCCAGTCATAGTTAGAAGCGTATATTTGAGCAACTTGATAATTAATATAATTGTCAACATCCACGAGTGTTTCTGCATATGCCATATTTTCGTCATCGGACATATCGTTATTAATCAAGTGGTTTCTCAAAATATAGTAATGATCAGAATCTCCCTCTTTCACAGCGCCATCAAATTCTAAATAATCGATCAAGTTCGGGTCAACTCCAAACCTTCTCTCAAGATAATGGACGTCAAATCGCTCTCTTACATTATGCAGCCCCCAAAATTCTCCATTGATGTACACTAAAACTGGTTGTGCCAATTGGTCTTCCATCCCCATATGACCAAAAATTCTGTGTATAACTGCATCTCTGAAAAGAGTAGTTTGGTATACAGCATCTTGACCAGAGGTTCTAAGAATTAACCGGCGATATCCTGATTTTCCATTTTGAAATACATCAAAATCTATTTCATCTCCTCCATTTGTAGGTCTGGCATATAACCTAAGTGACTTTTGTGGAAGGGCACGAGAACCAGACCCATGAATTCTAACCCCTAGTTCTCTGGCGTGATACTGCTCATCAGGATAGATAAATTCAACGCTGATTGGTCTTTCCCATTGAGCTCCATCTTGGTGATAGTTTGCATTTGGATACCCCCAGGGGTTACTCCAATTAAAACCATTTCTTTCATAAATTAAGCCGGGGACGTATATGCCGACAGAGTCATCAAAAAAATCATCATTATTTACAGAAATAGCGACAACAGGGAAGTTTGGTAAATTGCTAAATAATGTTCTTCCGACTATTGGTGAAGACCTGTAACCTGACTTAACCGCTGCGGCACGAATCGTTAACCCTTTTTCAAATTCATCCTCAGGTCGAATCCATCCATAATTCGAAACAGCAACATCAATAGGTACTGTCCGTATAAACATTAAAGCATTCTCTGACTCTGCAATTAAAGTCAGAGTGTCCTCATAGACATTACCACCAGACAATGGGTCTTCTCCATCTAAAGCATAAAGTATAATGGCCTCAGGATCAGGATGGGATAAAATAACCTGATAAGTATTTTCAGTTGATGGTACAACTGAAAGACTCAAATCATCTAGAATACCGGTATATATTTCAGCATCATTAGGTTCGCCTGGAGTAGGTGTGGCAAAAAAGTACAAATTAGGTGAACCATCTGAAAATCTACCGTATGATACATCTCTAGGAATGGGCACATCATCTATTAAATCTATTCGGCTACCCAGTGGGTCAGTAAGTATAATAGGCTCTCCGGATGAGCTTATACTGAAGTTGGTATGTAAGGCACCTTCTGCATCCTTCCTATCCTTACCAGAGGCCCATAGTAGCAGAAACTGTCCAGGTTCTATTGAAACAGTTGGAAAAACCCATCTGAAAGGTCTGGTAAAATCATCAGAAAGCCCAAAGCCCTCCAGATCAATCGTCTCATCTGTACCATTGTACAACTCTATCCAATCTTCAAAGTCTCCATCCTCATCTGCGATAGTAGTAGCATTAGAAGCCATAACTTCATTGATGACCAATTGCTGACCAAGTCCAGAATTTGTGGACAAAAAGCAAGCCAAAAATGTAATAAGAAGGCTACACCGAACCAGCAAGACTTTCATTAATGTACTTTATTTGAAGACACGTAAATAACGGTATTTTTTATCGAACCACATATATATCAACTGCTCCTTTAACATTTCTAATCGGATTATGCGACGAGTCACTTCGATTGGTTTACTCACATGGCTATTGTGCACTTCTGCACGCTCAAGCTAGACTGAGGAAAACGATATTTTGAAATACATTAAGCAAAAATATTGGGAAAGTTTTTATTTTTGAATTTAACTATACGCCCCACGCATGCAAGACGATATCCATAATATTCATGATAAATTTGTACGAGCGTCTTTTTCTGATCCGAAAAGGGCTGCGGCCTCTTTTGAGACAATTTTGCCCACTGAGTTGTCTTCTCAGCTAGATTTGGGTGCTCTGAAAGTTTTGAGTGATTCCTATATAAACCAAGACCTGAAGGAGTATTTCTCAGATTTAATCTTTGAAGTGCCATTGATAGAATCATCGGATCAAAAGGTAGATGTAGTCTTACTTTTCGAACATAAAAGCTCCCCTGGTAAGCATGTGCTAATTCAGATAGGGTATTACATGTTTGCGCATTACATGAAAATCATTAGACAAAAACAACCGCTTAAACCCGAATTATGCATTGGAAATTCGTAATGAGGGTTAAACTGATCATCCCCATCATTTATTATCAAGGGCAGCGCAAATGGAAGAAACCCCACCTGCAAGATTTGTTTAAAAAATATCCAAAATCTATAAAGGGATTCTGGATCACTTATTTTTTCTGGGGACTAACACATAAAAAGTCAAAAGATCAACAATTGGTTAATCGGTTCATAGCTTTTTTTCATGATAAGGACATGTGAGAAATACATACATGTGGCAGGGTACATATAGTTGATCTGCCCTTGGTTTTATGCAATCTATTAGCCTTTTCTTTTTT
>SLDF01000260.1 GCA_007125435.1 Saprospiraceae bacterium | reverse complement strand
AGGTATTGGATAGGGTATCCCCATTAGGGATGATGCGGTGAAAGCTGTCAGCCACCATGAGGCTGTTGCTGTATAAGATTAATCGACCATCTTCGTCACATATGGATGCATTGGTACGGTCAATTCTTAAAGGACCATTAGCAGCAGTCCATTGATGGATGATGCCAAACTCCATCTTTAAAGCGTTATAGTTAAATTCGCTTTCTATTTGAGAAATGAGACTTGTTGGAGGGGTAAAAGGCAGTGCAAGCTGTGATTGAATATTGTACGTATGCACGTATTCAAGAGATTGTGACCAGGACAACCAAGGCAGTATTCCATACGTATACTCGAGTTCTAAACCTGTGTAGATGGCATCGTTTTGAGTATATTCAAATAGCTGGCCGGCTTCGGGCAATGTAGAAAAATTAGCAGAAGGTCTTAAATATATGTAATTATCAAAGTAGTTGAAATACGAAGAAAGTGACCAAAATAAAGCACCATGCTTACCTTTTAAAGACATATCCAGCTGATAGCCTTGTTCACTTTGAAGGTCGGGTTGTCCGATTTCATGCCTGAAAGTCCCGTGATGTATACCATTTGATGCTGTCTCATTAGGGTAGGGGATGCGAAAACTCTTTGCTAAATTAGACCTTAATACCAATTCATTATACTGATAAAATAGACCAACTGATCCTGACCAATTGTGAAATAGATTATTGATAAATGGTACATATGTCTCTGCAAATAATTCACCTTGTCTATTTCTCCTCTCTAAAAAAAACTCATCTGAGCGATTGTGTCCTAAGTCGTATCTTCCTCCAGCACTAAGTACTAATTTATCTTTTATTTCATGCTCAGTAAAAACATATGTTCCACTTCTAAAAGCTCGAAAGTCGGGCAGTAAAAACTCAAACCCATATCTTCGATTGTGCTGATATTGTCCATTTATTCCTACGACAGTTCGACCTCTAGATTTGTGAGCGAGTTCGTAGTGCGACTCCCAGCTAAATGTCTGAAGGTCTAGTCCTATAGCAAGTGTTTCATTGGTTGCTATGTCAAATTGTGAATGAGACTCAGGTAGTGAGTGTTCATTTCTACGGTTGTGTTGATACCCCAGATTGAGCGTGAAATGGTTGTTGCCTATAAATGAAATGTGATTTAGGACAAGCCTTTGGTGGACTAAATGCTGAAAGGGAATATCAATATTTCCCGGGTCTCCGTCAGGCTGTAAAATATAAGATCTGGGTATACCAACGGCTCCGGCAAATATGCCGCCTTTTAGCTGATATCTATTATAAGTAATTTTTGTAATTTGGTATTGACTTTGATAGCCACCGGTAGCATTTATACTAAATTCCTCACCGGCTGTATTTTTTAATTGTTGATCGAATATGGGCAGTTCGAATCCATTATATACAAAGTTTTCTGCAGGAACTCTGTAATCGTCGTAATCCTGGTAGCTAATGCGGCCAGTCAGAAACCATTTGTCCCATTTTTTTCCGAGATACAAAGACCCCGCTTTGTGATTGTTGTTGGTTTTATAGAGAGATTGGAAGCTACCTTCTAGTGTGTTATTTTGTGGCAGTTTGTTAGGTAAAATGTTTATAGCTCCGCCTAAACCATCTGAGCCATACTGCAAGGCAGAAGGCCCCTTAACTATCTCTATTCGGTTAGCATCAAATGGATCAAGCTCTAATCCATGATCCATACCCCATTGATGACCTTCTTGTTTGATGTAGTCCTTATTGACTATTATCCTGTTACCATGCAATCCTCTGATCACGGGTTTGGAGATTCCGGGACCCATATCGATTGATTGAATCCCGGGTACTCTTTATAAGTCTTTGGCCAGTGTACCGGAGTTTATTTTTTCAAAATAAGATTCATTGAGGTGAACGGAACTTAATGACCCTTCATGTTTAGCATGGTCTTCAAGGACTAGCACTTCACTTAGTGACTTTGTGGTAGCAATCATCCCTATACTTAGTTCTCGGCTCAAAGGGGCATGAATTACTGTGTCTAGTTCTTGATAACCTAAATATCTAAACTTTAACCTTATACTATCAGATTCAGGTATAGTCGTATTAATTGTAAATTGGCCCTCAATACCGCTGATCCATACTGTTGAATCCGGTGCTAAAATAGTGACACAAATCAATAATTCTCCAGAGTCTATATCGTATATACGTCCATCTATTTGACCTGATAGACCTATATAATATAAGCTCATTAAGGGAATTAACACTATGTAAATCATCAACTTCACAGACAAGAAAACTTATTTATTGTAACTTTGTTGCAAAAGTATAAATTCATTCTTAATGAAAACGTATTTCTGGTTTTTAAGTCTATTTTTATTGTATACTTCTTGTGTAAGGGAGGGTAATATTGATACCGAACCACCAACTCTCGAAATCATAGAGTGGGATCCCCATCCCCGAGAGGCAATGATATGCAATACTATAGATCAGTCAGTATTTAAGTTGACTGATATCGATACATTGAAGGCCTTTGTCAGGATATCTGATGATGGAGGCCTAAGCGAATTGAAGCTGGATATTCATAATAATTTTGATTGTCACGGCCATAGATCTTCGACTCGAGATTGGTTCATTCAAGACATTATTACCTTAGAAGGTGTAGTTTTTGAAGACTGGGTGATTATACCTACACCGGAGAACGTTACTGCTGGGGCTTATCACTTTGGTATTCAAGCTACAGATCAGTCGGGCAATGTCACAGACAGAACACTTTTTTATAGCATTGATATTGTAAATCTAAGCGATACTATTCCACCGACTATGGAATGGATACATCCTGAATCATCTATATTGGAAGTTGAGCGAGGCGATAAAATATGGCTTGAGGGTATTTTAACTGATAATAGAAATTTAAACTTAGGAGGAAATGCCGGTATTGAAATACTTAGTCGTCGATTGCCAGCTGGAAATAATATGACACAACATCAATTGGATTTATCCGACATTACTGAAGCTGAATATCATTTTAATTACGAATTTACCGTGCCCGTGACATGGCTCCGAGATGAGTATGAATTAAGAATTTTTTCCTATGATGGTGTCAGAAACTCAGCTGACCCAATTTCAATAAAATTAGATATTCAATAATACCATCGAAATCATTAAAAATAAAATACACCTATAGTAATGACACCCAACAATTTTATCTTGTCCCTATTGAATTATGACAGATTTACTGTTTTTGGTTTTTTGAATGAATAAACGATCTTACCTTAAATCATCCAGTATAAAAGAAAGTCTTATTTTTTATCCAAAAGGTCTACAATTTGCTTTTCTATTTCATCTGCTTTCATCATTAACTCATCAGCAGCTTTGCGATCTGTATGTGATAATTTGTGTGCTTTTGACAGCAAATCTTGTTTCTTTTTTTCAAGCTTTTTGATTGGATTCGATTTAAAGAATGAGAACATAATTTAATTTTTCTATTTCAAACTGATTAGATCCTGACTAGTTGCGCATTATTATTGTTAAGTTGTCTGCTCTAAAAGCTATTTAATGAGCTTATGTTCTTAACCTGACATTGGCATGCATTACTTTTTTAAGTGCTAGAATTAAGTTACTCTCTAGAAATAATGAGTGATTCCATATTATTACTTATATTTGTATGAATCCAAAAACTAAAATTATGAAAACTATCATGAAATTTTATGTAGTGCGACACATTGACAATTTAAAGAGCGCATTTATTTTAATGTTATTTTGAGTTCCCTAAAACCAGACAATATTGACGCACAATGTCCGCATCCCTTTGTTGTTGGTTCTAATGTAGGTGTGCCCACTCTAACTGATGCTGTTAATACATTTGGCTGGATAATTTCAGCAAATGTGTTAGAAAATTATAGTTTTTGTATAGATGGAACATTTACATTTAATTATACACCCTTTACAACTTTAACTGTACTAAACGCAGTAATTATTTTAGAAGATAATGCTAATATCGTTTTTTCATCAAACTCCCAAACAACAGGATATATTTTAGATAATTGTGCTATACAAGGTAGTTTAAATAACAATATCACTTTTCAAGGAGGAAGTCAAACAATTACTAATTCATCATTTAACACCATAGAAAGTGTAGTGACAAATGGTGGACAGCAAACCATTGATAATAATTGTATAATGAATTCTACATCATTTTTTATATAATTGGACTACAGCCTTATTGCGTAATTCAACTTTTAATGATAGTCCAATTGCTTTTAGTGGCATTTTAAACATGGTATTAAATAGGAATAATATTTTCAATCGAATATCGCCAACCTTCAATCAATCTGCAATTATTTTAAGCGGAGTCTCATACAGTGGACAAGACAATGTTTATAATAATTTTGACAATACTATTTCGAATATAGGTGGATCAAGTCTAGCTTTATTTTCAGAAAATAACAGTGTATTTAATGGAAATGGAAATGGAACTACAATATTAAACTCAGTAGGGCCAGCTAGAATTTTGTTAGATGGAAATGTATTTTCAGAACAATTAGATCATGCTATCAGGATTGAAAACAATAATGTATCGACAGAAATAATAAACAATCAGTTTGCTACTTCTCAGTCTGGACTAAGAGATGCAGCACTTTTGGTTGCAAGTAATAATATAAGTATAAGAGATAATTTATACAATGGTGTATTGCCCTTTTCTCATAATACTGTTTCATCAACTTTTTGGATTACAAGCTGTGTTAATGTATGGATTTCATCGAATAATACTTTTACTGGTTTTAATGGATATGGGACGCAGTTATTTGGCTGTGATACAGTTAGTATGTATTCAAATAGTTTTGAGTTAAATGATTTTGGAATTTCAATTTCAAGTTCATCAAGATCTCGAATTGAGTCCAATTTATTAACTAATAATTCTATATCTGGATTAAGAGTAAATAACAGTGCAAGGTCAGTTTTTCACTGTAACACTCTTGAAAACAATAGCGATGGTCTCAATGTTAGTAATAGCAATATAGACGTGTTTTTTAGTGCAAATATCATTAATGCCAATACCAGAGGTCTCGTATATCAGCCTTCTACAACAGCACCTCAACAAATCAACCGAGGAAATACTTTCTCGCAGAATTTATTAGGTGCTATTTTTGAAGGAAGCCCTAGCCTTCAATCAATAATTTTAATGTCTTATTTATATAACCATACTGCACCAGGTAATTTGGAGTTTCCTGGTACAGTAATTCCTTTCCAATGGTTTCAAGGAAATTCTGATTTTTCATTGACCTGTATTCTTCCATTCCTAGGAGATGAGGATGAAATTAAAAAAGTTGCCAATCTCGAACATATACAAAACCTTATTCATTGTACAGGGGATGAATTGACAGATGGTCGATGTTTTTATAATTTACTGAAGGCTCTACAATTGATTCAGACTGAAACATATCTGTTAGAGAATGAAAGCATTTATGAATTTTATTATCAGTATGCAGGGAGCAATCTAGCTTTACTACCTAGTCCAATTGATGTAATGAAAATTATCGTTCAACCAATGGAAGGGATTCCAGTATTTCCCGAGCCACTAGATCCATTCAATCCAACTCTTGAGGAATTAGATGCTATCGCTGCATTTGGAAACCTTGCCAATGATATAGTAAATGCTCATAAAGAAGCACAGGATTTGAGGGTAGAAGATTTATATACTTTTTTAAATAGCTTAGATATAAATGGTCATTTTGAACTTCAATATTTACAAAGTATCGAGTGGCTTATTGCAATATTGTCTTGTAAAGCTATTGAAGAAATGCCTTTAGATGACATTCAGAAATTAGCTGAGTCTTGTATAAAAATTGATGGACCTGCTGTTTTAATTGCAAAAGATATCCTTTCAGGGAATAGAATAACATTTGAGGAAAATATAAATTGTCATGAAGAAACTGAAATACAGTTTAAACCAGTCAATGATCAATTGGAATCAGCATATATATATCCAAATCCCGTGCAAAATGTTTTGCATATACCCCAATTAGAAAAATCAAATAACACTTGGAGTATAATAGATATTAATGGTAGAGTTGTGCGAGAGTTTGTGAGTAACGGGAACAATATGATAGATGTATACGATTTAGCACCAGGAATGTACATATTAAAAGAAGCAGACAACTATTTTCATAATAAATTCATTAAGTATTAAAAATTGAGAGTATCCACTAATATAGTAAGACGATTTGTTTTGGTGTTATTAACTATCCATTCCACAAGTTTAGATTATGGATTGTTCGCACAGAAGTATGATTACAACTATATACATAAGTTCCATAAAGGGAAAGGTGCTCTGTTAATAGAATATAGCGACTCCACGAGTGACATCAGTGTAGGGTTCATAGAGACACCTTATGAAGTTTATATAAATTCAGGCATAACATTAAATGACCATAATGGTAATCTAATTGGTTATTTTAATGGATTTAGTTTGTACAATGCTGATGGGAGTCTTGCCGTTAATGGAGACGACTTTGGACTAAGGAGTTCCTTAGGTAGAATATGGTGGCAAATTGACTCTTTAGGCGGTATTCCTGTGGCTAATACGGGCTTAATTTTACCAGTTCTCGATGAATTTCATTTTGCCCTTTTTACGATGTCATTTGAACAAAAAGAAAGTCCTGGGTTTGAGTTACTTGAAGTTTATGATCAAGGGTTTTTGATAGATGAATATGCAAGTGAACTGCTATTTACGTTAATTAAAATCAATCAAGATGGTCTGTTGGAAGTAGTAGAAAATAAAAAAGAAGTACCTATTAAGAAAGGTTTTTTCAGAGCGGAGATATCTGCCTGTAAACATGCTAATGGAGAAGACTGGTGGATTTTGTTATTTGATAGAATTAGTGATTCGATGTATAGTATCCTCTTCTCAAATGACACTACCATCAAAATTGATTCATCATCTTACCCCGGCCAAAATGCTACTTTTAGTGCAGGTGGAGGTAATGCTGTTTTTAGCCCAGATGGATCAAAATATGCAAAACTTCATTATAGGATGGCACTAGATGAGAATTATCAAGATGTTATGCCAGCTTTAATTGAAGTAATGAAATTTAATAGATGCACAGGGAATCTTGAGGCTCCATATGTATCCCTAAATTTAGATAAAGGCGAAATAATCGGATCTGCCTTTTGTCAAATTGCATTTTCAAAAAGTGGTCGTTTTTTATACTTTGCAAATACGGAGTATTTACTTCAGTTTGATCTCTACGAGGATACTCTAAATTCCCCAGATACGATTGCTTATTGGGACAATTTGTATTATCGAGATTCCCCCGGACATCCTGGTGTTTATACTTTTATGTGGCGTATTCCCAATAATGCTATTGTGCTTCCTTGGATTTTGACCTCAAATTTTCATATCATACATGATCCCGATAAAAAAGGTAGATCAAGTAATTTTACTATGAATCATATAGAAGGTCCTGATAATCCATTTAATCTTGAATTTCCATTTCCAATGGGGATTAGAAGTTCTCCATACTGGCCGGAGTATAGAATGCCGGCTATGAATCGCCCTTGTGAAAGTAATAAAGGTAGTGGGGGTATATCTGATTGCATTCAAATATTGCCCAACCCATTTGACGCTGAACTTTTTCTCAAATGTTTGACAACAAGTGACCAAGGAAGTGTAGTCCGAAAAGTAGAGGTATATAATATTTTAGGACAGCTTATACACAAAGATACTCTTCTTGAAAGTGATTTTGGAAAACATATTGATACCAATAGATGGCCAGCTGGAACTTATATTGTAGTGCTTAGAGATAGCGCCAATAGTATCATTAGATCTGTTAAAGTTGTAAAACAATAAGGCAAAAGGTTTTACATACAGCGATAGCAATGTTTGTTTGGTTTTATTTAGGTGTTAAGTTTACTAACGATTATTATTTATCTGGTTATAGTTCAATTGTTTCTAAGTAAAAAATACATCATGCTAAGGTAACGCATATCGTCCCAAAAATGTGTAATTATTTTGGGTCACATATTATTTCTGGGGAGTAGGT
>SLDF01000135.1 GCA_007125435.1 Saprospiraceae bacterium | reverse complement strand
TTTTAATTTATACTTCCTTGTTCATCAGTCACGTAGCTAAGGCTATGTTCCTTCTTCACAAGTCGTCTAAATCAAAATTCTTTATGCTCCAGCTCACTTCAGGAATTATTAGAGGTAGCCTTTAGATGAAGGTGGTTGTCATTTTTGTCGCTTTGGGCATCACCCTCCTCCTGACGTCGTCGGGTCGCTACGTTCCGTGGCTCACTATTCGTTCGGCCTCGATTTCGCTAAGGCTACATCGAGTCTGGCTGCGCATTCGCTACGCCACCACTCCACATCGCTGATGCAATAAAAGAGAAAAAGACAATTCGAATATACACCATGCACTATTCTCAAGAAGTCCTATGGCTTGGCATGAAACCCTCTACTACCTTTGTATGATTAATGAAATTGCTATTGGTCACACCTGTAAAAATAATCACTTCAACCTGATAGCCTGCACCGGTGATATACGCTGTACCAGAGATGAGGGCAGTAGCAGTACCAAAAATATGATAACCATAAGGATCAAATTAACCGCTATAAATGATGGCCAATCAAAATAAATCGGCGCCTGGCTGAGATAGTAATCTGCCTCGTTTAGACGTATAATACCAAATTCCTTTTGGATATAACACAATGCCAGACCCACAGCATTACCAATCAATGCTGAAATGACTAATATCCTGAAGCTGAAAAATACGAATATCATCCTGAGCTGACGATCAGGCATACCCAAAGTCTTCATGACGCCTATCATATTTGTTCGCTCTAATACGAGTATGAGCGCTGTAGTCATCAAATTAAACACACATACAATGAGCATCAAGCCGATGATGACATATTTATTATAATCCTGCAACTCCAGCCACTCAAAAATCGCCGGAAATCTACTTCTCAATGTCATGGCGTGATAGTCCAAAGGAATGATCTCTTGTAAAATCAACGTGGCGAATGGTTCCATTTTAGCAATGTCATTCAAAAAGAACTCAACACCTGATGAAGACTCTTTGTCCCACTTTAAGACCTGACGAAGGAGATTGATGTCTGTAAAAGCTACCTTTTGATCGTATTCTTCAAGGCCCGTCCTGTAGATGCTACTGACCTCAAGACGCCTTGTAATTTGATTGCCATCCAGTACAAAGTAGACAACCATCTGGTCACCTACAGACACTTGCAGCCTGTCTGCGGTTTGCTCAGATATCATCAACCCTCTTCCAAAAGAAGAAGGGTCAACTTCTAACGGCTCTCCTTCGATAAGATACTTATCATAGAACACAGGATTAAAATCTACATCGATACCTTTGATTTGAATGCCTTCATACTCCTGCCCTATCTGTAAAATACCCGGGAAGAGGATAAAGCGTTGAGCGGATCTGATCAAATCACCCTCTCCAGACCGACTGTGCCTTGCCCAATATCCATCTCTTAAAAACTGGTCAAGGTCTGCACTGCTCAATTGCCTGATCTGGTTCAGATTCATCTTACCGGTATCCACCGCAACAGGGAGGTAGGATTGATTAATTTCTGTATCTGACACAACAACGTGCCCCCAGAAATCAAACATCTTCTCTGTGATCTCCTTCTTAAAGCCTGTAATTAATGCTAGCGCCACAATCATGACAGCAATACTCAGTGCACAACTGGCAATACACAGTTTGATAATCATGCCGGCAAAGGATGCTTTGCGACCAGAACTGAGCCTTTTAGAGATGAAAAATGGTAAATTCAAGAGATATTTTATTACTTAACCCTACAAATATCATAATATTACGTTTATTTCTATTTTTGCGGCCGAAATTTTACATGAATATATGGATTTTATAGAAGAATTAAGGTGGAGGGGCATGCTTCACGATATGACACCGGAGACAGAAGAGTATCTAAAGTCAGGTCAGGCCACTGGATATATTGGCTTTGATCCTACAGCGCCCTCATTGACTATAGGTAATTATGTTCAGATTATGATTTTGACCCTGTTTCAGCGTGCAGGCCATAAACCCATTGTCCTCATGGGGGGGGCAACCGGCAGAATAGGAGACCCTTCTATGCGGGATACAGAAAGAGAGCTCAAATCTTACGAGGAATTAGAGCACAACCTCCTGCACCAAAAAGACCAGTTTCGAAAACTATTGAACTTTGAGGAAGGAGAAAATAAAGCTGTGTTTAGGAATAACCTTGACTATTACCAAAACATGAATGTGCTGGACTTCCTCAGAGATGCAGGGAAAAACTTTACGGTTAACTATATGATGGCCAAGGAGTCTGTCAAGAAAAGAATTGAAACCGGGCTTTCTTTTACAGAGTTTTCATATCAATTGATCCAGGGGTATGACTTTCAATTGCTGTATCAGCATGATGATTGTAAGGTTCAAATGGGAGGATCTGACCAGTGGGGTAATATTACCTCCGGCATTGAGATGATCAGGCGCAATCTCACCAAGAAAGCCTATGCCCTTACAACGCCACTGTTGACTAAAGCAGATGGAAGTAAATTTGGTAAATCGCTTGATGGTAATATCTGGCTAGACAAAAATCTGACCTCTCCATACAAATTTTATCAGTTTTGGATTAATGCTGATGATAGAGACATACCAAAGTTCATAAAGTACTTCTCCCTCAAATCAAGAGAGGAAATGGAAGACAACTTGCGCTTAGCTGAAACTGAGCCACGTGAAGCCAAGAAAAAACTGGCTGAAGAGTTAACCATTAGAATCCACTCCTGGCAGGACTTTGACAATGTGATGAAAGTCTCAGAAATCATGTTCAACCCAAAAATGGACGAACAACAACTGAAGAGTTTGAGTGAGTCGGTCTGGGCAGCTGTAAGTCGTGAGGTGCCTAGCTTCAGCATTTCTCAGTCTATCTTGAGCGAAAGTGTCAACCTCGTCGATCTACTCACTGACCATACAGAAATCTTTGCCTCTAAAGGCGAAGCCAGACGAGCTATAAAGAATAATGCTCTAAAGTTGAACAAGGCAAAAGTAGAGACTGCCGACCATACGGTATCCCAAGACGACACATATCACAGTAAGTATGTATTGATAGAGAATGGAAAGAAGAATAAGTTTGTCCTTATGTTTTGAGGATTATTGATCTCTAGTGTTTTCGTTAGTCTTACTTTGGCTATTCCAGTCTGATCCTGAGCGCTTTTGCTGACTGGGCATCCAGAGATAATTCGATGATACCACATATCTTTATGCCCTCCTGAAGGCGATCCAAAGATGGTCCAAAAGTATGAGCATCGTAAATCCATAATGTTTTAACTTCATTTTTAATAAGATTTTGACAAACACTGTCGATCTGGTTATCCCAATCCAATTGGATTGTGGATTTTGATGGTATGAGAATTCTGTTTTTATAATATCTAGTGTAAAACTTGTAAGATGGTGCGGCATCGTGTGTCAGGACTAATATTTCACCATCTACTTGCTCAGACATTTTTTTCAATACGGGACGACTTTCCTCAAGTTGAAATTCTGATTTGATATAGTGCAAGCCACTTCTGAAATTCAAGGCAGACCCTACCACTATTAGAAATACAACAGCCACTGGAATACGACTTTTACCTTTGAAAAGACCTGATAAACCTTCAAGTCCAATCCCCATGATGACTATAAATAGTGGAATGATAAAGAAAATGAGACGATCTAATATGGAGTAAAAGCCAAACATAGATGTGATCATCAAAGCTACAATGGGACTAATATATAGTAAAGCAGTTTTTGCATCTCTTTGCAAAAGTTTCACAATGCCATAGATAAAGGCGATAATAGACATCAGTAATGGAATGGTGGTCTTGCCAACTATTGCTCTAAAAAATGTAAGGCTAACTTCGCTAAAACCCTTCTCCCAAGGCAAAGGCATAAAATAAGCTTCATGGTAACCCTGAAGGTAATCTGATCGAGCGGCATCATATATCAGTTCATGTACATAGACGCCAAAGGAAATTAACCACACACCAATCATGATTAAAATACCAATCAGTTTTTGAGATTGATTGTAATGAATCGATAGGAAGTAGAGGCCGACTCCTGTAAGGATAAAGACGGATGGCATAGACAGCCAGACTACAAATGCGCCGGCTAAGGTCCAGAGTATGATCCTTCTCTTGTCCAACTGCTGAGCTCGACTAGAAAAGTACATCATAACTACCGCGAGACATGTATCAAGCGCATATGGCTTGAACTCTGTGCCATGCTGCATGATGAGAAATGAAAAACCAAACAAAGAAAAGACCAATAGATATCGCTCTGCCAGACAGTACCTTGATATCCATCTGCTAAAGAAAATAATACAAGTGATAGCAGAAAATAATGGAATAACCCTGAGCACCATCTCATGCAACCCTAGTAAAGAGACTAAAGCCTTAGTAAATATCAAAAAAAACGGTGGCGCATACTGACCGTAGTCTAGTGGCTGGAAAAAACCGCTTATTTGACCTATCTCTGCTACATTCAGTGCAAGATTGAGCTCGTCCAGAAAAAGTGAACGATTATCAGTCCATACTTTTATGAGTATAGCGGATGCGCCAAGAATTAGGATGTACTTTATATACTTGTATGGATGCTGCATAGACGATGCCACAAAATATATAATTCAAATGTGAAGTGCATGATATTATAGGATTAAAAACACAACATTGACACCCTTGAATGGACAAAGCTCAGTCTTTGTAGCTAATATGTTCCATTTCTCTTCATCGGGGTTATCTTGCCGCCTCCAGGAGTTACTTATAAAAGATCATAGCCGAGCAATGTATAATATGATTCGAACAAAACATAAACCAAAAAATACCCATTCAAATTGAATTTATAAGTTGATTTCTAACAAGAATTAAATGATTTTTCTAGATTTACGATAGGTAAACAGGGTTACAATTCGAAATGTCGTTTAATTCTGCGTATGCATCAGCGATGTGGAGTGGTGGCGTAGCGAATGCGCAGCCAGACTCAATGTAGCCTTAGCGAAATCGAGGCCGAACGAATAGTGAGCCACGTAACGTAGCGACCCAACGACGATAGGAGGAGGGTGATGCCCAAAGTGACAAAATGAAATACACTCGATAGGCATTTGAGGAGAATAACGAACTTCAAAAATTATGTTTTCTTCACCAAGCTTGATCGATGTAAAATGAGGAATTGATAACGTATGAGTGTGATGGATGTTGATTTATTGAAAATTGGTGACAAGTTGAACGATTTGATTATTGGAATTGATAATCATAATACCGTAATGTACTGCAACAAGTCCATTGAAGATTTTACACAAGCTAAGAAGGACGATATCATTGGTCGTGTGTTTGACGGAGAGCACATGATGCCCATCTTTGGTTCCGCATTTGTAGAAGATATAAGCCTCGGCATACAGGCTAAGCCAAATGGGAAGGTAAAATCCTCAATTGTATCAAACAACAACATTCACGCGATTGAAGCCAGCATCGTTGCATTTAAAGAAGGCATTGTGGTTGTCATCAATAAACTGTATGATGAGCAAGGTCATAGCGAATCCAACGATTCAAAGATATCAAACCTTGATATTTTCCATCTTATAGACGCAGCCATTTACATTCACGATGATGCAGGAGTATTTCTTGATGTAAATGCAGGAGGGACGAAAAAATTTGGATATCCCAGGGAGGCTTTTATCGGAAAAACTCCAGAGTTTCTTGCCGCACCAGACATGAATAACATGGAAGAGAATATGGCGAAAGTCAGGGATGCAGCCAAAGGTAATCATAATCAGCTCTTATTCTGGGGCAAACGGTCCGATGGCGTCGTCATCCCGGTCATGGTAGACATGTGGGGAGCTCAGATGAATGGCAAAAACATCGTAGTAGCTTTGACCAATGACATCAGCGACCATTACAAAACACAGATACAACTCGAGCAATTAAAACTTCACAGCGAAACATTGCTTTCTGCCCTGCCTGATATGATGTATATTATTGATAAATATGGCAGCATTTCGGAGTATAGATTAAATAGATCTGAAGACATTCCAGTATTAGATGAGTCTATTATTGAAGGATCAAGCCTCTCTTCTATTTTTAATAAAGAGCAGTACAAAGAAGTCTTGGATATCATTAATGATGTGATTCATAATGATGAAATTGTAGTATACAGGTACGACCTTGACGTCAGAGGTTCGCAAGAATTCTTCGAGGCGAGATTTGTCAGACTGGACGATCTTAGAGTAATGGCTATCGTGAGAAATATAACGGCTCTGATAAAGACTATGAATGCTCTAGAGCAAAGTGAAAAAAAGTATAAAGCAGTCTTTGAGCATTCCCCATTTGGGGTAGCCCTGCTGGATGTTCACTTAAACGTGATGTCTTGCAACTCCAGGTTTATTAATCTCATAGGGCTTGATGGTCATTCATCGGAGACGATATCATTAAATGATCATATAGTTTGTGCTGACTTTAAAGATGACCAAGAGTTATTAGAAACAGTGAAATGTAAAGGTTCAGCATCCGGTACCGGAAAGTTTGTCCGCAATAATGATACATTCTTTTGGGGGCATTATTCCTTCAGTATGATTGAATATAAGGAAGAGGACTCGATGTATATCGTCCTTACTCTAGAAGATGTGACTAGGGTCAAACAAGCAGAAGAATGGATCAACCATCGGCTAAAGCTCGAAAAACTCTTATCCAAAGTGACGGGTCACTATATGATGGCAAACTCGTTTGATGAATTTATGATGACCACACTGGAAGACATTGGTAAGGGGCTCAATGTCAGTAGGACTTACTTGTTCAAGTATGATGCCGATACAGATTTTTACAACTACTTATATGAATGGTGTGCAGAAGGAATTGTTACATTCATCGATAAAGTTGATGGTTATCCCGGTGCCTTCATACAGGAGTTTTCGGACAAACTAAAGCGAAATGAAAATGTGTCAGTACCGGATGTAGACCGTCTTGGATCTGAAGAATTGCAGAGTGAGCTAAAAGGACAAGATATCTATGCGCTTC
The DNA here is from genome assembly GCA_007125435.1 of Saprospiraceae bacterium. GTDB lineage: Bacteria > Bacteroidota > Bacteroidia > Chitinophagales > Saprospiraceae > SLDF01. The sequence goes on along the minus strand of SLDF01000135.1, from coordinate 1,068 downwards.
AGCTTTGTCCAGTATTTATAAATAATGTTTTTTATGGCATGCTAGGGTTTGACGACTGTAATCTCGAGAGAGAGTGGACAGAAGAAGACTTAAATCTATTAAGAGGTGTGTCTATAGTGATTGGGCATACATTAAGCCACTTTGACAAAGAAGCAGAGATTAACAATCTACTTGAATTAAGCCAGAAACAAAATGATCGCTTACTGAATTTTGCCCACATTGTTTCTCACAATCTTCGCAATCATTCTGCAAATATCTCTATGTTGATAGAGTTATATAATGATGAAAAAGACACATCCGAAAAGCGCGTCTATTGGGATATGCTGTCCAAAGCATCAAGGTTAATGAATAGCACCATTGAAGAATTGAATAAAGTCATCAAAGTAAATGCCAGGGCAGAAGAAGGCATAAAGGCTGTATCAATTCATAACATCGTAGATAATGTCAAAAATATTCTCCAACAGCAAATTTCAGAAACTGGAGCTGACGTTCAGAAAAACATCCCTGAGAATATCTCTATTTTAGCTGTGCCGGCATATATAGAAAGTATTTTCCTCAATCTCATAAGCAATGCCATTAGGTATCGTATGCCGGACAGGCCCCTGTCAGTCCATATTGACTATCATAAAACACCACAACAGCACATCATCAAAGTTAAAGACAATGGCGTCGGCATTGACCTGGACAAACACGGCAGTAGCATTTTTGGTATGTACAAGACCTTCCACGACAACGAAGAAGCCATTGGCCTCGGCCTTTTCATGACAAAAAACCAAATCGATGCCATGGGAGGTTCTATTACTGTTGAGAGTGCAGTACATCAGGGGTCGACCTTTATAGTCAAGCTGCCTATTCTTAAATCTATTCCCTAGAAAAGTAAAGTCCATTTCTGGTTTATCCTTTGGGCGTGTCCCTACGGGACCGGGCTATTCGCTTGTATTCACAGGTCTGCCATAGAGTGTCGCTGCTGTTTTGAGTGGCTTCTACTTTTAGTGCCTGCTCAAATGTATATTCTTAGATGCAATTTTAATTATAATTTAGGTCGACGCTGAGCCAGAGGCGGCTCAG